>JAGHSD010000010.1 GCA_018066045.1 Candidatus Darwinimomas equi
CCTTAATTTTAGTATAATTTAACATTATGAACATTATTAACATATTAGCAGAGGAACTTAACATCAAACCAACACAGGTAGAAGCTACGGTCGGCCTTATCGACGGCGGCAGCACCATACCGTTTATCGCAAGATACCGTAAAGAGGTTACGGGATCTCTTGACGATGAGACACTCAGAAACCTCGACGAAAGACTGAAGTATCTCAGGAACTTAGAGGAAAAGCAGCAGCAGGTAATCGCAAGCATATCAGAGCAGGGCAAGCTGACCGATGAATTGAAAGAGGCTATAGAGTCAGCAACAACACTTGTGGCAGTCGATGACCTGTACCGCCCGTACCGTCCGAAGAAGCGCACGCGCGCCATGATAGCAAAAGAGGCCGGATACGAGCCGCTTGCCATGGAAATCATGGAACAGGATCCCGCAAAACACGAGCTTTTGGATGCGGCAGACGCCAAGGCTGTGCAGGGAGCGAAGGATATTATTGCGGAAAATGTTTCCGACAACGCTGATTTTCGAAAGGCAATCCGAAATGCCACATATAATCTCGGCCTTATCGAATCGTCACTCAAGGACGAAAGCCTTGATCCTGACAGGACGTACGAGATGTATTATGAATACAGTGAGGCAATAAGCAAATGCCCGGGACACCGCATCTTAGCGCTTAACAGAGGAGAAGACGAGAAAGTCCTTAAGGTCAGCATCATCGGGCCTGATGAGGATATCATCAGAGTCCTGAATAAATATACAATTACGAATCCGGGAAATGCCCGCACTGCCGAAATTATCGCAGATGCAATCGCGGATTCCTACAAGCGTCTGATACAGCCGGCAATCGAAAGAGAAATCCGCAATGATCTCACGGAAAAGGCACAGGACGGAGCGATAAAAGTATTCGGAAAGAATCTTAATCAGCTTCTGATGCAGCCGCCTATCACGGGAAAGACAGTTTTAGGATGGGATCCGGCATTCAGAACAGGATGCAAACTTGCCGTTGTAGATGAGACAGGCAAAGTGCTGGATACCACCGTCATTTATCCTACTGCTCCGCAGCTTAAGGTTGCCGAATCGCAGAGGATCGTCAATGACATGATAAAGAAATACAAGATAGATCTGATTTCGCTGGGCAACGGAACGGCGAGCAGGGAATCGGAGCAGGTCATCGCCGCGGGAATCAAGGCGCCGTATGTTATCGTAAATGAGGCCGGTGCGTCAGTTTATTCGGCATCAAAATTAGCAACGGAGGAATTCCCGAATTTCGATGTGGGACAGAGATCCGCAACTTCCATGGCAAGACGTCTTCAGGATCCGCTGGCAGAGCTTGTAAAGATAGATCCGAAGGCCATCGGAGTGGGACAGTATCAGCATGATATGGACCAGAAGAAATTAGGTGAGTCACTCGGTGCGGTAGTCGAGGACTGCGTTAATGCGGTAGGCGTGGATCTTAATACGGCGAGCGTTTCACTGCTGCAGTACATATCGGGAATCGACAAAGCACTGGCAAAGAATATCGTAGATTACAGAGAGGCCAACGGAAGATTCAAGACAAGAAAAGAACTGCTGAAAGTTCCGAAGCTGGGGCCGAAGGCATTTGAACAGTGTGCCGGTTTCATGCGTATCATCGGAGGAAAGGAACCGCTGGACGCAACAAGCGTGCATCCGGAAAGTTATGAGGCGGCGCGTGCGCTTCAGGCAGGAGAGGACAGACAATCCATTATCGACAGGCTTGGAGTCGGAGCGATAACACTTGATGATATTGCGAAGGAGCTTAAGAAGCCGGGACGTGATCCGCGTGAGGATATGCCGGCACCGATACTGCGTACTGATGTGCTTGAGATGAAGGACCTTAAAGAGGGAATGATCCTGAAAGGTACAGTGCGAAATGTTATTGATTTCGGTGCATTCGTAGATATCGGAGTTCATCAGGACGGACTGGTACATATCTCGCAGATCTGCGACAAATATATCAAGCATCCGCTTGAGGTCGTTTCGGTCGGAGATATCGTGGAGGTCAAGGTGCTGGGGGTTGATCTGCAGAAGAAACGGATCAGCCTGACGATGATATTTTGATATGCATTTTCACATGCATATATGC
>JAGHSD010000024.1 GCA_018066045.1 Candidatus Darwinimomas equi
GGCCCGATGGCTCAGTTGGTTAGAGCGCCGCCCTGTCACGGCGGAGGTCGTCGGTTCGAGTCCGATTCGGGTCGCGCATGGGGTGTTAGCTCAGCTGGGAGAGCATCTGCCTTACAAGCAGGGGGTCATAGGTTCGAGCCCTATACGCCCCATTTTGTGTTTATAATATGGGAGATTTCCCGAGTGGCCAAAGGGGACAGACTGTAAATCTGCTGGCACTGCCTTCGGTGGTTCGAATCCACCATCTCCCACTTGTTTTAAAAACCTGATGTGCCGATGTGGCTCAATTGGCAGAGCAGCTGATTTGTAATCAGCAGGTTGAGGGTTCGAGTCCCCCCATCGGCTTTGGTTTTTAAAACATATTCCTCAATAGCTCAGTCGGTAGAGCACGCGGCTGTTAACCGCGGTGTCGTAGGTTCAAGTCCTACTTGGGGAGCTGCCCAAATGAATAAGCTGCGATGAGCAGCTTGATTTATTTCAAGGGATAACATATTGAATATCGCGGGGTGGAGCAGTCTGGAAGCTCGTCGGGCTCATAACCCGGAGGCCGTAGGTTCAAATCCTACTCCCGCAACTTTGAAGGACAGACATATCGCCTGTTCTTTTTTTCAAAGAGAGGTTAATTATGGACATTCAGATTTTATTGTTTTTACAGAATTTACGAGAGGCATCAGGAGGTGTTTTCACTTCTCTTTTTGCGCTGATTACAACTATTGCGGTAGATTACTGGGTAATACTTCCCGCAATGATTATTTTCTGGACAGTTGATAAGAAGAAGGGACAGATACTTATCTTTTCGGCAGGAATAGGAAGATTTTTTACGGCGATAATCAAATCCATATTCTGCGTATACAGACCGTGGGTAAGAAGTAAAGAGATTAAACCTCTTGAATCGGCTCTTCCGGGAGCCACGGGATATTCATTCCCGAGCGGTCACTCGGCATCAACATCTGCGCTTTATGCTGCACTTGCAAGGGTATTTAAAGAAAGAAAAGGACTTTGCGTATTCTGCTGGATTATGATAGTGCTTACCATGCTTTCCAGATGTTTTGTAGGAGTGCACACACCGCAGGATGTTATAGCAGGAGTAGCGATCGGTGTTGCTTCGCCGATACTTGGTGAAAAGATTCTGGCATGGGTCGATAAGCATCCGGACAAAGACTGGGTTGTGCTTGTCGTAACGACAGTCATTATGATAGCCGCATTGTTGTTTATCAGATTCAAGGCATATCCGGAGGACTTTGTTGACGGAAAGATACTGGTCGATCCGAAGAAGATGACGGTTGACGGATTCAAAGATCCGGGAACCTGTTTCGGAATGATAGTTGGCTGGTTTATAGAAAGAAGATTTATAAAGTTTGATCTGAGCGGAACGACATATCAGAAAATACTCAGATGCCTCTTCGGATCAATGGGATACATTTTCATGCTTCAGGTAATAGCAAATCCGCTGGGAAAAGCAGTCGGTGACGGCTTTGTTCATTTCCTGCTTCAGGCTATGGTACCGGCATTCTTCATTACGGTTTATCCGATAATCTTTAAGAAGATAGAAGCAAAATTCCCGGACACCCTGACGGCATCAACTGTTCAGGATACTGTTAAACAGTAATTTAATAAAGGAACCCACAACGGGATTCTGGCTCAGCTTCTGAAAAAGAGCTGCCTTGTCTTTCAGATGAAGCTCAGTCAGGTCAGTAACGGTAACGGCACCGGTTGAAAGAAGGATCGAGAAAATCTCATCCGTAAGCTTCAGCCGGTCCTTTTCATTATAATTTGTCAGGAGTTCGTCGATAACTCTGTCAAATTTCTGACTGCGATGACTCAACCGTGGCGTTTTTACAAACTTTGTACCCATGGCCTCCCAGTTAAAACCGTCATGAGCCATAGGACCGCTGACCGAAGATTTAACGATTACTCTGCGGCCGGCCAGTTTAAGCATAAGTCCGACAAAAGAATAATCGGACAGAACGGTAACGAGCCGCTTCTTCATCTCGATATAGTTCTCGCTGTCAAAGAAAGTGTCGCGGAATCCAGGACCGTCAAAACTGATTGCGGCAGTTATCCTGTCACGAACGTCCTTATCCGCATTGACAGCACTGTATATGGCCAGATTGCCTCCTTTAGAATGCCCGGAGACAAATACTTTCTCTGCGTCGGAGCAGCGCACTGCTTTGTTCAGATATCTGACAGCATCCAGGTGGGATGCGACAGTTTCCCTGGCTGCAAGTTCGAAATCTTCTTTCCAGCCTGTGATAGTATCGTCGGTTCCCTGAAAAATAACAGAAAGAAAATTTCCCGGACATTCTATCGAAAGACCGCAGAACTGTTCGGATGTGGATGTTTTGATTTTATGTATATATCTGCTGAGGAGCAGATCTTTGTATCTCACCGATTTTGACATAGCCTTCAGGGAAGGCAGAACAAATTCCGACTGAAGCAGACCGAGGTTCTTTTTCTCCTCGCTGTGGGATTCAAAGTATTTGTCTGCAACTTCTTTTAAGGTGACGCTGCTGCCGTCTTTTTCTATAAGCCCGCGAAAATCGGGAGCGATGATCTGAGAAAAGATAAAAACATCCAGTTCATTGACCGGAGCAGCATCAAAAGAAAGATCGCCCCGCCAGTTAATATAATCAACAGCATTTCCCATAAAGAAACCTCCGTTAACACAATCAAAGCTGTTTCAGAAATTCTATTTCATCATCCGGCAGACAGCTCTCTCCGCCGAGTGCTTTTACGAGCCATTCTATCTGAGCGGTCTTTTCCACTATCTGAGCACTTGCAAAAGCCGCTTCCATGTCTTTTGCCACGACCATGGCACCGTGGTTTTCAAGAAGTACGGCATCATGATCCGGAAGATATTTTTTCAGATCCGCAGCGATGGCATCAGTACGCGGCCGGCCGTATCGGCAGAGCGGAATCTCACCGTACAGTATGATGGCGGTCGAATCACCTTTCGGTTCAATTGCCTTTCCCGCAACGGCGTAGGCTGTTGCGAAAGTACTGTGAAAATGTATGCAGGCATCGACATCGGGGCGTACGCGATAAGCTTCAAGATGAAGCCTGTATTCGGAAGAAATCTTCTTTCCGCATTCCGGATTTGCGAAAATGCCGTCGCGGTCCAGCTCTATGACTTCATTTTCCTTAAGAGTAAGCTTGTTGGTCGATGACGGAGTGATTACATATCCGTCACTGCAGCGCAGGGACAGATTACCCTCATAAAGAGTAACCATACCGCTCTGTGCCAGAAGTTTTGCATACTCAACAATAATCTTCTTTGCTTCCTGTCTGTTCATGTGAAGCTCCTTCTCCTGATAAGATCGGCAGAAGCCGAACCGAAATATTTTATGATTAGAATATTATAGCATAGAAGCGACGAGCACGATTGTTATATCAAAATAAAAACACATGTGATAGAATAATATTTAATGAAAATATGTGCCGGAAGGCGCGGAAAACGCAGAAAATTCAGGAGGGCGGTATGAATTACAAGAACAAATACATCGGTAACGAAGATCAGCTCATGACAGTTCAGGAGAGCGTTCTCTGTCAGGGAAGACAGAAGGGCGTTAAGATGATTCACGTTGAAAACGGAGGAAATCTGAGCGTAACAATTCTTCCGGACAGAGGTATGGATATCTATCAGGTAAGATACAAAGGAAAGAACTTAAATTATATTGCTCCGAGCGGGGTGGTTGCGCCGGAATACTATGATCCGCGCGGCCTTGAGTGGCTCAGAAACTTCTATGTAGGATTTATGACGACACTCGGACTTCAGCATTTCGGAGGACCAAGAACAGTTGACGGAGAAGAAAGAGGTCTTCACGGCAAAGAGTCCAACGCACCGGCAGAAGATGTAAGAATCACAAGAGGTATTGAGAAAGGAGTTCCGACCGTAACTGTTGAAGGAACCATGCGCGAGGCAAAGATATTCGGCGAGAATCTCAGACTTCACAGAACCATCAGATTTTTCTATGAGCAGGACAGGATGGAGATAACGGATACGGTAGAAAATTACGGATTTGTGAAGCAGCCGTATGTTCTCGGATATCATATCAACTATGGCTGGCCGCTTCTTGACGAGAATACAAAGGTTGAGATAAAGAGCAGTGCCATGAAACCGAGAGATGAATATGCTGCAAAGTTCCCGGGATCGGAAAAGGAAGTTCCGGCTCCTGCCGATGTATTCCCGGAGCGCTGCTATATCTATGATATGAAGGGCGACAAGAACGGAATGACAGGCTACTCTATCAGAAACCCGAAGAAGGGAATCGGGGTAAATGTCGGCTTCTCAGCTAAGGTACTTCCGAAATTCTGTCAGTGGCAGTATTTTACAAGCGGACAGTATGTAATGGGACTTGAGCCGCTCTGCTGCGAGATGGACGGACCGCTTGTAGGCGAAAAGAAAGCTCCGGTACCGGTTCTGAATCCGGGCCAGAGCAGAGAATACAAGCTTTGCTTTGATTTTGTCTGACAGGAAATTACAGAGCAGATCAGACAAGATCGCGCCTGAGTATTTCGGGCATAATTGAAGAGAAAATAAGATGAATCATTTTGTCGGGTCTCTCATGAATCGTGGAGGCAACGATGATCAGCTCAACAAACGTATCAACGGCGATCTTCTTTGCCTCTTCACTGTTGATTGCGGGGCCCGCGGTAAAAGGTTCGACCAGAGGCAGGATCTCAAGCCTCATCTGACGAAGATATTCTTCCGTTCCTAATTCGTGTTTTGCAAAAGCAAGAAGAGGGCGGAATCTGGTGAAAAAAGTGGCGACAGCATCTTTGACTTCAAAATAGTCGCCGGTACCGGCAAGTCCGGTAAGCTCCGAATGTATCGTCCAGAGGCAGAGATCACGCATATCACGGAAGTGATAATATATAGTGTTCCGGTGCATATTGGCGGCAAACGCCACTGAGGAGATGTTGATCTCCGTCATACGTTCCGCGCTTTTGGTAAGATCGATAAAAGCAGCGGATATGTCGCGTTTTGTGTTTTTGGAATTAATATTACTCATTCGGTGCTGTTTCGGATTCTGCTTCGGAAGCAGGTGCTGCCTGAAGAACATCCTCGTTGCCGAGAACATTGACGGTGTTTCCTTCGCCGAAGTTAATGATGGCTTCTCTGCCCATGTTATCGAAAGCATGAACCTCCAGTGTCGGAGTTGAGAAGTTGAACACGACCAGAGATTCTCCCTGATCAACGTATGAAGGAAGAATCCGGTTTCCGTTGGAATCTATAGCATAGATAGAATTGAAGTTAACGCCGGACTGAGCATCGTCAACAAAGAAGGATACGAATCCTGTCGCGGCGTCGGACTCCGTAAAAGTAGGCGGAGTATCATCGACACAGTCGATGGTCTCATAAACAATCTTGTTCATTCCGTTTTTGTTGGTCATGCTGACTTCGACAGTACCGTTCTTTCTGACCATAGCGGAATAAACTCCGTTTCCCTGATCCTTCAGCTCCAGCGGCTGGCCTTCAAAAACGGCAGCCAGACCATCGTTCGGGAAATGGGATTTGACTTTAACAGAAATTCCTGCACTCATGAAATCGCCCGGATCATTGATCGTAACTTCAAAATTCGGCTTTGATGTAAGAACAAAGAAAAGAAGACCGTTGATAACGATGAACGGAAGAATCCAGAACAAAAGAAGTGACAGAAACGAATTGTCTGTAGGAGAGAGCTTGCGGCTCTTTCTCTCAGGGCTTGCCATATTCAAGTGATCATATTTTTTATAAGTATCCATACGAAAATTATATGTCATAATAGATAAAACTACAAGTTTAAAGGGGAACCTATGAAGTATTTAGCAGATTTATTAAAAAGATATCCTGATTTGGAACCGGTCGGAAAAGACATCGAAGCGGCGTATAAAATACTGGAAGCGGCATATACAAACGGCAGAAAGCTTCTTGCCGGCGGCAACGGAGGAAGCGCGGGAGACAGCGAGCATATAGTAGGCGAGCTGATGAAGACTTTTGAGAAGAAGCGTCCGATTCCTGCGGATGTCACTGCACGTATGGAAGAAATCGATACAGAAAGGGGCGCATTGCTCGGAAAAGAACTGCAGGGAGCACTGACAGCCATATCCATCACGGGACATACGGCACTGACAACTGCAGTAGGCAATGATGTACGCCCGGAATTCGGATTTGCACAGCAGGTATACGGTTACGGCAGAGAGGGAGATGTACTCATGGCCATATCCACGAGCGGAAATGCCGAGAATCTTATTAATGCAGCGATAGTTGCGAAAGCAAAAGGAATGAAGGTAATACTTCTTTCGGGAAAAACAGGCGGAAAGCTGAAAGAGCTGGCAGACGTATCAATTATCGTTCCGGAAAACACGACATATATCATCCAGGAAAGACACCTTCCGATATATCATGTTCTCTGTATGGAACTTGAAGATCATTTTTTCTGAAACAATATTGAAACATAATTAAGAAGACCTTAAAACAGCGTGAAGTATATAGAACCTTACGCTGTTTTTGTATATAATTTCAGTAGTTGGAAGGAAAACATGATCTCATCGCAGCATGCGGTGAGAAGACAATACGAAAGAGAGAAAACAATGAAAAAAACAGTAAAAAACAGAATAGCAGTTATTGCCGCAGCATTTCTCTGCGTGATGATGGCCGCAGTTATTCTTTCATCCTGCGGAGCACCACAGAATGAGATGTACGAAATGAAGAGTGCCGCCGGCGCGGGAGACATGGTGACAGCGGAGACGGCAGCATATGCATATGAAGCTCCGGCGATGGTAGAAGAAGCGTCTTTCGATATGGCCAGCGGGGCGAATATGGAAGACGGAGCATATATGGCCGGTGCGGAAACCACCACGGTTCAGGATCCGAATCGCAAACTGATAAAGAACGTATACATGGATCTGGAAACAAAGAATTTTGAAGAAGTCACGACGGCTCTGAACAGAAAGGTGACGGAGCTGGGGGGATATATAGAGTGTTCCAACGTGTCATATCCGGGTTTGTACGATCAGTACACGGGACGACGCAGTATGAATCTGTCGGCACGCATTCCGTGCGAAAGACTCGATGACTTCGTGCAGCAGGTTGAGACGGCAGGAAACGTTACATACAAGAGCGAGAACGTAACTGATGTCACGCTTCAGTACAAAGACACCGAAAGCAGGAAGAACAGTCTTCTTGTTGAGCAGAAGCGTCTTAATGAGCTGATGAAAAAAGCGGAAACGGTTGAAGACATCATAGCAATAGAATCCAGACTTTCTCAGGTGCGCTACGAGTTGGAATCAATAGAATCACAGCTTCGCACATACGACAATCAGGTGGATTATTCTACGGTAAATGTTAATATAAACGAAGTTGTTGATTACACTCCGGTCAAAGAGTCCACTGTATGGGAAAGAATATCCGAAGGATTCAGTGCAAGTCTCACGGCGGTGGGAGAATTCTTTAAAAATCTTTTTGTGGGAATCCTGGCATTTTCCCCGATTATAATCCTTATTGCCGCGGTAATTGCGATACTTGTCCTTATCATCAGGGCTGTTGTTAAAAAGTGCCGCAGAAAAGAAGAAAAGACAACCGAAGAAAAAGAGAATATAATTGAAGACAAAAAAGAAGATTAACTTCCGGAGGTAAATATGAACACCTGCGAGTACGCCGTTGAACTGGAACATATATCAAAAATATACGGAAATTACTATGCAAATGATGACGTGACCATCAGACTTCGCAGAGGAGAGATACACGCGCTTCTGGGCGAGAACGGTGCGGGAAAAAGTACACTGATGAATATCCTGTTCGGACTGACACTGCCGGATACAGGCTGTATTAAAGTTGGCGGAAAAGAAGTGCACATCAAGAATCCGAACGATGCCACGGCATACGGAATCGGTATGGTTCATCAGCATTTCCGTCAGGTCGAGTGCTTTACGGTGCTTGAGAACATAGTCCTCGGAACGGAAGACACTAATCGCCTGGGAATGCTGGATATGACGGCTGCGAGAAAAAAAGTCGCAGAATTAGCCGAACAGTATCATTTTGATATCGATCCGGATGCAAAGATTTCAGACATTACCGTAGGTATGCAGCAGAGAGTGGAAATACTGAAGATGCTGTACAGAGAAAATAATGTTCTGATATTTGACGAGCCGACGGCGGTGCTGACACCGCAGGAGATAGAACAACTTCTCAAGCTTATGAAAGAGTTAGCGGACAGCGGAAAATCGATTCTGTTCATAACGCATAAACTTAACGAGATAAAAGCGATAGCAGACAGATGCAGCGTGCTCAGAAAAGGAAAATACATAGATACTTTCAATGTAGCGGATGTCACCGAAGAAGAGATGTCGGAACGTATGGTGGGACGCAAGGTGCACCTGGTACTTGACAAGACACCGGCGCAGCCCGGAGAAGATGTGCTTACGGTTGAGAATCTTACTATCAGATCGGAAACCGCGCCGAAGGATGCGGTCAGGGATGTTTCTTTCAGTGTCCGCAAGGGAGAGATCGTCTGCATTGCGGGAATAGACGGAAACGGTCAGAGCGAATTGGTATACGGACTGACGGGAATCATGAAGCCGGAATCCGGAAGCATCAGGATATGTGGAAAAGATATCACGGAATGCAGCATCAGGGAAAAGACATGTTCCGGAATAGGACATGTTCCGGAGGACAGACTGAAATACGGTCTGGTGTGTGACAGTACGCTTGAGGAAAATATGATACTGCAGTCATACTACACTCCGAGATTCCAGAATAACGGCATGCTGAATTTCGGCGAGGCCGGAAAATATTCGGAGGATATGATAAAGGAATTCAACATAGCGGCAAGCCGCGGCCCGAACACGATGGCAGGGGGCATGTCCGGAGGCAATCAGCAGAAGCTGGTCATCGCAAGAGAACTTTCAAGAGATCCGGTGCTGTTCATTGCTTCTCAGCCGGTAAGAGGTCTGGATGTCGGAGCAATCGAATATATACATACCAGACTGCTGAAGGCAAGAGATGAAGGAAGAGCGGTTCTGCTGGTTTCGTTTGAGCTCAGTGAAGTTATGAATCTGAGCGACAGAATCCTGGTTATGTTCAACGGAGAGATAGCGGGAGAGTTTAATCCCGAAACGGTAACCACACAGGAACTCGGTCTTTATATGGCCGGAGCAAAACGCATGGTGATAAACAGAGATGAGGAAAAAGAAATGAAGGAGGAGATCGAATGAAGCAGGACAAAAGAAAACTCTTTTTAGAGATCCTCCCGTCGATCATAGCGATTTTTATAGGACTTCTCTGCGGATGGTATGTCATGTTTGTTACCAATCCGGTTGATTCGTGGGGCGGCATATGGACGATAATCAAAGGCGCCTTTAATGCAGGACGCGGAAGCGTGGGACAGCTGTTCTATACGGCGGCGCCGATAGTGCTTACCGGAATGGCAGTGGGATTCTCCATCAAGACCGGACTTTTTAATATCGGTGCGTCGGGTCAGTTTACGGTAGGTGCGTTTGCGGCAATACTCGTCGGATGCAAGGCGACAGCTCTTCCTGCAGGGATACACTGTGCAGCCGCAATTCTTGCCGGAATGGCGGCGGGAGCGCTCTGGGGATTTATTTCCGGAGCACTGAAAGCATATTTCGGGGTAAATGAGATCATAAGCGGTATTATGCTGAACTACACGGGAATGCTGCTGGTGAATCTTCTCATCAAAACATTTGTATATGATTCCGTATTTAACAGAAGTGCGGATGTTGCAGAGGGAGCACAGCTCAGCTCGGGATTTACCGAGAGCTTTCTTCCGGGATCACATCTGAACTTAGCTTTTGTATTTGCGGTGGCGGCCGTAATCATAATCAAGATCATTCTGGACCGGACAACACTGGGTTATGAACTTAAAATAACCGGAAAGAACCGCTTTGCCGGAGTATATGCGGGAATAGATGACAAGAAAAGCATCATTCTTGCCATGATTATATCGGGTGCGCTGGCCGGACTCGGCGGAGCACTTATGTATCTGTGTGATTTCGGTGATCATATCGTTGTCGTAGAAGAAGTGCTTCCGCAGGGATTCAGCGGTATTTCGGTAGCACTCCTTGGTATGTGCGATCCGATAGGAATCATCATTTCCGGGCTTTTTATATCATACATTACCGTCGGCGGGAACTATCTTCAGCTGTATAGTTTTACTCCCGAAGTAGTTAAGATGATTATCGCAATCATCGTTTTCTGCGGAGCGCTGGTACTTCCGATCAGAGAGATCATAAACAGCCGGATGAGTAAAAAGAGCAAAGAAGAGGAGGCGGAAGAATGAACGGTGTTTATTTCATAATTCAACAGACCATCTTCTTCTTTATTCCGCTGATGATCGTCTCGCTGGGCGGGCTGTATTCGGAGCGAAGCGGTGTAAGCAACATAGCACTTGAAGGAATTATGATCTTAGGTGCGTTTGTCGGAACGCTGACTATAAATTTTCTTGAAGGAGTCGTGCCCGGACAGTGGGCATATATCATTGCCATTCTTACGGCGGCAGTATCAGGTCTTCTGTATTCCATGCTGCATGCATGGGCATCAATCAGACTGAAGGCGGATCAGACGATAAGCGGAACGGCACTGAATCTTTTTGCACCGGCATTCTGTATATTCATGGCAAGAAATATATACGGAACACAGCAGGTGGATTTCACGGATGCATTCCGTATTGAAAGCATACCGGTACTCGGAGATATTCCGGTCATAGGAAAGTGCTTTTTCACAAACTGCTATATCTCAACATTCATAGGAATAGCAGTTCTGATAATTCTGGCGGTACTTCTTAACAGGACTCCTTTCGGACTGAGACTGAAGGCCTGCGGAGAGAATCCGGATTCCGCAGCCGGAGTCGGTATCAATGTAGTTGATATGAGATATAAGGGCGTTGCTATGTCGGGACTTCTGGCCGGTGCCGGAGGAATAATCTTTATAGTTCCGACATCAACGAACTTTGCAGCTACAGTATCGGGTTACGGATTTCTTGCCCTGGCGGTTCTGATCCTCGGACAGTGGAAGCCGGCAGGAATACTGGCAGCATCGGTTTTCTTCGGAATACTGAAAGCCATATCCAGCGCATACTCAGGAATACCGTTCCTTGCACAGCTGAATATACCCTCGGAAGTGTATAAGATGATACCATATGTTCTGACGCTGATTGTGCTGACAATCTCTTCGCAGAAGAGTCTTGCACCGAAGGCTGTCGGGAAACCGTATGATGACGGAACGGGAGTTCTGAAGAACTTTAAAAACAACAAAAAGAGCCGGATATTGGCATGGGGCGTTCTGGCGGCATTTATTATTATAAGTCTTGTGATGTCATACAGAAGCTCAGCAAGAAACAGTTCAAGGGGAGTATCCCACGGTTACGGAGCACAGGTGGCGCTGATTCTCGGAGCGGCGGAAAATGTTGATGACAAGAGTTTCATACAGAGCGAGTGGGACGGAATTCTCGAATACAGCAACAAATACGGTGTTACTAAAAAATATTATCAGGCACAGGACAAGTCGGATAAAGCGCAGGAAGATGTTTTTGATCTGGCAGCCAAGGGAAACGCTGAGGTAATGGTAGTTTCTTCTCAGCTTTTCGAAAAGGCGACATACGAAAAACAGAAAACCATTACGGACATTCCGATACTGTTAATTGACGGAATCCCGACATCAAAGACGGGAGAAAAAGCAATAAATGACAATGTTCTCTGTCTGGGATTTGCCGAACAGCAGGCTGGATTCCTTGCAGGATATGCTGCCGTTATGGAAGGATACAGAAATCTGGGCTTTGCCGGAGGCATGGCAGTTCCTGCAGTTACGAAATACGGTTACGGATTTATCAGCGGAGCGGATTATGCAGCTAAGGAACTGGGACTGAAACGCGGAGATGTGGAAATCATGTTTACATATGCGGGAACATTCATAGCTACTCCGGAAGTTCTGGCCATGGCTTCATCATGGTATCTGAACGGAACAGAGATTATATTTGCATGCGGCGGCGGCATGAACAATGCCATCATGAAAGCGGCAGAATCATACAAAGGAAAAGTAATCGGTGTGGACAACGATCAGTCCGGGGAATCTCCGACGGTTATCACTTCTGCGATAAAAAAGGTCGGATACGGAATCTGTACGGTTCTTGAGAAGATGAGAAGCGGAGAAATAACAAAGGGCGGAGAAAGCAAACAGCTGACCGCTGCGGACGGTGCGGTAGGACTGTCGATGGAGACATCCAGATTCAGGCAGTTCTCACAGGAACAGTATGACAGAATTTACAGTATGCTGGCAAACGGTGAAATAAAAAATATTCCCGATGATACGACATATAAGAATCTGTCGGATTTTCAAACGGGAATAGTAGAAATAAAAGAAATCAGATAAATTTACAATCAGTCCAGATTATTGAAGTTCCCCATAGGATTTACGGTACATTCATAGTATGTTGCAATCTTGTCGCACATCTGAACTACCCAGCCGTAAGTATCCTTCGGCCATCCTGCGGGGAACATATGGGACTTGATGGCAGCGAACTGTTTATCATTTATATTAAAGACGCGCTTTGCGTTCTTGGCAGCGTTCTTGCCGTGATGATATACATACTGACGGTGGATCCTTTCTGCAAGGGTCCACTGTTTTTTGTTCTGTTTGGTCAGCCGCCAGTCAAAATCACAAAAGTCATGAAGGAGAGCGGCCCGAACGATCTCCCGGGTCATCTCTTCCGGATAGCCTTTGTGTCTGCATATGATGACAGCAGCCTTGGCAGCCCGGACAAGATGGCAGTATACATTGGAGGAATGATGATGAACACGGGTCTTCAGATCAAGAAATTCCGGATGCTCAAGGATATCCCGGCACATCTCATATAATTCTTCCGTCGGCCTGGCTGACTGAACCGGTCTGAAATCAAGCTTGTTAAGGTCGTCTTTCATAATGTCTCCTCCCGATGTATCGCTGAACGGAGCCGTGAACAGGCAGGATACCTGCCCGGAGCCGAACATTTTACCACCAAGAATTATTGTAGCAGAAAACAGCATATATGCTACAGTTTTTCATATATTATGTGATAAAATAAACTTGGATGATTTTATTTTACCGGGTTGAATAAAGCAGGAGAGTGTATGATAAGAACCAATACCTTTGAATCTACGGATTCTCATAAAATCGTTGCGAGGCGAGGAAGATTTTCCGTCATAGAATACGAGAAAGATCTTTCGGTTTCATTTGAAAGGGCACATGAAGCGTACTTCGCATCCCAGATGAATGTCCGGAAGAGACAGGTCATCGCGCAGATTACGGAGGATCACGGAGTCGTGGTTCAGGCCGGTGCCATGCAGATTGCGATGGGCCAGGTGAACATATCCACCAATGTAAAGGGTGTCGGAGATTTCATGAAGAAGCTTGTCGGAAATACCGTTACCGGCGAGACTGTAATCAAGCCGCACTACATCGGAGAGGGAACGATCATACTTGAACCGACTTACAAATATCTGATCCTTTTGGATATGGCAGACTGGAATGAAAATCTGGTCATCGAGGACGGAATGTTTATGGCGTGTGATGACAGCATAGATCTGAGAGTTACATCCCGTACCAATATCTCATCCGCGATACTGGGAAAGGAAGGCCTGTTCAACACGACACTTTTCGGAGAAGGCGTCGTTGCGGTCGAAAGTCCGGTTCCGGAAGACGAGCTGTTTATAATCGATCTTGAAGATGACGAACTGAAGATAGACGGAAACATGGCGATAGCGTGGTCTTATGATCTTGATTTCAGAGTTGAGAGGACTACTAAAACGCTGATCGGATCCGCGGCATCCAAAGAAGGTCTGGTAAATGTATACAGAGGTACCGGAAGAGTACTTGTTGCACCGGTAGATAACAACAGAGGAATCAATCCCCCGGAAGGAGACAAAGAATGAGTATCAAGGTAATGGAAACCATCGGCAATGTAATCAATCCGGTCATATGGATAGCCGGAATAGTCGTTCTGATCATTCTGATAATTATTTCAAATCAGCTGAAGGAACTCAAGAAAAAAGTAGAGGATCATATTCAGGGAAACAAAGGCAGAGTATACAGAAATCAGAAGACCCTTGATCTTAAACAGAGGGAAACAGCTATAGCAAAAAGAGAGGATACATATCCGCTCAGAAAAAATTTTGATGAACTTTGTGCAAAATACCTGACAGTGGCTCAGATGATACCGGTATTTCCTCTTTTGGGAATTCTGGGCACCGTAGCCGGACTTATCGCACAGGTTCAGGCTGCCGACGCAGCAGAGATATACGCTTCTCTGGATGTTGCGCTTACCACTACTTTCTGGGGTCTGGTTGCGGCAATTGTTCTCAAGGTCGTAGAGACATGGCTTGTACAGCGAGAGATCAACGACATAGAAACCATATTCAATGACTATGACATCAAGTATCAGGATGCAGTGGATATCCGCGATTCGGAGATTGAGGAGTAAGGGGAGAACGTATGAAAAATCGATTTAGTGGAAAACTGAAGAACACTATCGAATTAACATCGCTCCTCGACGTCATTTTCATAGTTCTCATGATCGTCATCTGCAACCAGCAGATCAACATGACCGCAAAAGAAGAATCCGCAAAGATAGCAGTTGAAGAAGCGGCGGATATGCAGGCGGAGGCAAGGGCAGAGAAAGAACTGTACGAACAACACAGGGACACCTATGCCGAGATCAACGAGCAGATGGAGATCATCACGGTATATGTAGACTATAAGCCGTCTGACATAAAGAACCGCGAGATCAGGATCATGGCAAATGATGAAGAACTTCCGAGGATTACCGTAAGTCCGAGCAATTCCGGCGATGCGTACAGACAGTTTGAAAATGCGCTCGAGAGCCGGATAAAGAATGCGGAGGATGCGGGCAAGCCTGCAATTATTTCGATAGATACGACACAGATACTGTACCGCGACGAAAGAGCAGTACAGGAGATTATAGACGGTCTGTTTGACAGACACGACAACCTGTTTTCAAAGAAAATCAAATAACCGGGAAGACGTATGAGCAAAACAGCACTGATAATTATAGGCGTGATATGTATTATCATACTGATAATAATGATAGCCGCCATAATACCGAAACTGAAAGCCGCAGTGTCTAAGACACCGCTGTGGCTTTATCTGCTGCTGATAATTCTTGTGATCGGTGCGCTGGCATTTGTCGGAGTTCAGCTGTTCGGACCAAAGGGACAGGACTCGCTGTTCTCTCAAAGCGTAGAAGGATCGGAAGCGGGAGATGCGCAGGAAGATACGCCGATGAATGAGAAATCCGACGGCACGGGGACGCATTTTAATATGGCGAAGGCGCTGGAAGGAAATATGAACGGAGATTCAACGGTTCATATCACGGTCAGTGCGGATAAGATAAGCATCGGAAGGACGGAATTCGGAAGCGTGGATGAATTCAGGCAGGCGGCGGATATTCTGGCATCAGAGACAGACGGACACAAGGTAAGACTGGAGGATAACTACGCACTGGCATCGACATACCACGAAGTAAGGGATTATCTGGACGAATCAGGTATAGAGTATTCGGAGAAACAGATAGATTGATTAAAACGGCCGGGCTGTATGAATGCATGGGACAGGACACGGGGACCGGCAGAATCAAACCGGGGATCGGGAACATTTTATGAAAAAAATAACAGCAGCCATCTTAATAGTGTTGATGATTGCGGCATCGGTGATGCCGGCGTATGCTTTTACTTTTCGCAATGCAGCGACGCTTAAGAATGCGGACAAACCGTTCATAGATCTCGGAGAACTTATCGGGGATTCCGAGATGGGACAGGGAGGAAACGCAGAGACGTCGCTGAGCGGAAACACCGATCGGGAAACTGAAGATGAAGACGGTGCGGGAGATGCCGAAATCATGGCAGACAAACTGATCGAAAGCATCACGAAAGTCGAGCTTGTGATAACGGTTCACGACAGGGAAGTGAATGTCAACGGAGTCAAGAGCGCGAGCATGGATTCGCTGAGATCGAATCTTAAATACAATTATAAATCCGGAATGGAAGTAAAGCTTATAGATGACTATGCCGAGTATCATACATATTCGGATGTGCTTGAAGTAATTAAAGAGATGAACATCAGTCCGACAGAGGTGCAGAGACCATGAGAAACATAATCAGAAAGACCATAGTTCTTGTGCTGGCCGCAGTGGTGTGGTTCTCTTCGTTTGCAGGAATCAAGGAAACTTTTGAAGATATATTTGCAGGTCCAAAGGTAACACTTGACGCGGGAAAGTACCCGGTGAAGGAATCAAAGGGCGCATCGGGAGGAACGGAATATACCGTTAACGGCAGGAAGTTCAGTTCCCTCCGTTCCAAAGAGAAGAGCGTTGCCGGAGGAACGATGACATATATGGTGCCGTCGGCATTCGAACAGGTCGAAAGTCCTATCGAGAACATAACAGGAAACCGGTATACGCTCAATGAGATACAGAACGAAAAAAAGGCAAATGCGGAAGATCTGTTTGTCTTTTACTTTGATAACGAAAAATATCTGTTGAATCTTAATGACAAAAACCAGCGCGAAGCCATAGAGATGGCAATCATAAAGAACATTCTGCCGGGAGAAAAAATCAACAACATTTTAGAGAGAATGGAGTTTCCGACAAAGACAATAAAGGCAAAGTACAACCGTGCGGCAGGAGGAAGCGAAACCAAGGTTTTCGATTACTTCACTACAAGCTTTGTGGATTCATCAAAAAAGACTCACAATGTTGAGTTCGTATTCACCGTGAACGGACAGGAAGGAATAGGCTGTATTCTGTATGTATTTACGGAATCGGTGCATAAGGAAGATATCCTGTATCTTATGAGTACAATAGAGTTTCATTAATACGGAGGAGATCAGTTGAAAAGAAGTGTCAGAGAAATTATTTTAAGACTGCTTATCATGACAGTCGGCCTGTTTGTGGCCAACTCGGGAATATCGCTGTTTATCGCGTCGGAACTTGGTTCCGACCCGTTTAATGTATTTGTGCAGGGACTGTTTCGCACCATAGAAAAGACGGGAGTGCTGCCCGGACTTACCCACGGAACTGTTTTCACGGTGGTCTGTCTGCTTCTGATTGTAATCTTCCTGATCGTGGATCGCAGTTATGTAAAGATAGGAACGGTGCTGTGCATGCTGGTCGGGGGTATGATACTGGACTTCTGGAATCCGATACTTACTCCGCTCGTAAGTTCTGAAGCAGCCATGCCGGCAAGGCTTGCGGCGATCGTGATAGGATGCGTACTGACAGCCTGCGGAATGAGCATAGTCATTAAGTCCGATGCGGGTACGGGTCCGAACGATCTGGTAGCGGTAGTTATAAGCGACAAGATACATAAGAAATTTTCAATCGTGAGGATATGCGTCGACGTAGCATTTGTAGTCATAGGATATATCCTCGGCGGAACCTTCGGAGTAGGAACTATTGTAGCTGCGTTTCTTATAGGACCGGTAGCGGGCTTCTTCCTTCCGAGGATAGAGAAACTTGTAAATATAATTGTCGGGAAGCTTATCCCGGAATCGAGGCTGAAGATGATTAAACTGAAAAACAAAAACGGCATGGAGGTCGATATACTGACATACGGAGCGACCGTCCAGGCGATACGTTTTGCCGACGGAAGGGATGTTGTCTTAGGATACGATGATATAGAAGGCTACAAAAAGGGCGAATCATATTTCGGTGCCACGGTCGGACGTACGGCAGGACTTCTTGCCGGAGCAGAGTTTGAACTTGACGGAAAGAAATATCAGCTTTATAAGAATTCCGGAGAAGAGTGTCTTCACGGAGGCAGGGAAGGATTCAGCGCGAAGATATTTGACGTGCTTGAGAGCACGGATTCATCGGTGAAGCTTCATTACCTGAGCCCCGATATGGAAGAGGGATACCCCGGAAATCTTGATCTGACAGTTACATACAGGATAGATGATGACAACGCCCTGTGGATGCACCACGAAGCGGTCAGCGACAGGAACACGATAGTAAACATCACGAATCACAGCTATTTCAATCTGGACGGACAGGACAGCGACAGTGTGCTCGGACACTATCTGATGATAGATGCAGACAGCTACTGCCCGACAAAACCGGACGGAACGGCCATAGGAAGGATAGACAGCGTTGAAGGAACTCCGATGGATTTCCGTATGCCGACGCAGGTAGGTGCACGCATCAACGATGACTTCGAACAGGTTCAGGTATTCGGAGGATACGATCACAGCTACGGTCTGAATCCGGGAAGTTTCACAGACGGAAAACCGGTAAAGCCGTGTATAGTTCTGGAAAATGCTGACAGAAGCCACCGCATGGAAGTGTTTACGGATTACCCGGGAGTACAGTTCTATGCAGGCAATTCTCTCGGTGACGGAGATACAGGAAAGAACGGAAAAGCATTTACATACAGACAGGCACTCTGTCTGGAGACACAGTTTTATTCGGATGCCATGAAGAACCCGGAGTTTCCGAGCATAGTACTGAAAGCCGGAGAAAAGTATGACCACACAACAGTATATAGATTTAATAGCTGACGTAACAGCCAACAGCGGTGCAAGTATTGTAAGCGGCATATTCATGACGCTGTTTCTGTTTACCACCACACTGATTCTGGGAGCACTTCTCGGAATCAGGCTTTTTATGTGGTATTACAACGGGAACAAAATAGTCACAAGTATCATAAATGTAATATATGCATATATGAACTATGTCCCTATGTCAACGTTCCTTATTTTTGTATTCTATATTTTTTTCCGTGGAAACGGTAAGCTTAACGTGGTGGCAGCGATAATAGCACTCTCTGTCATTTTTGCATTCTCTGTTTTTTATTCTCTGGAAATTTCAATAAAAAGTGTTAGTCAGGGAGAAATCGAAGCTGCATATTCCATGGGATATGACAGAAAACTTGTCCTGAAAAAAATAATTCTTCCGGCAGCACTTCCGATGTTTCTGTTCCAGCTTCGCGCTAATGTGATCAAACATGTCCAGAATACCGCGATAGTCGAGATTATCTCAGTCATGGACATCCAGATGGTAGCGGATATTATTGCGTCGGAAGGTATCGTTCCGATCATACCCATTGCGATTACAACTGTTGTATATATTCTGATTGGTTTCGGAGGAGCACGGCTTATAGACCACATATCCGCAAAAATCAATCGCGAGAGAACTGCAGAAGAGCAGAAAGAATGGTTTAAGCATGGCAGGTTCTGATGATTAAAGTTGAACACATCAAAAAGGCATACGGAAACAGGGAAGTCTTCAGAGACTTAAGCCTTACGGTAAATGACGGTGAAGTCGTAGGCATCATCGGTCCTTCGGGTACCGGTAAATCGCTGCTGCTTCGCTGCATGATTATGCTTGAAAATCCGACAGAAGGAAAGATATATCTGGACGATGAAGAGATAACGGCTCCTGACTGCAACATCGATGATGTTCACAAGCGTATCGGAATGGTTTTCCAGAATTTCAATCTGTTCAGCAGGATGAGCGTGGTAGAGAATGTAATGTCAGGCCCCGTTCATCTGGATAACATGCATCCGCAGGATGCCTATGAAAAATCAATGAAGCTTTTAAAGTCAGTCGGACTTGCTGATAAGGCTTTTCTATATCCGAATAAGCTATCGGGCGGTGAGAAGCAGCGAGTTGCAATGGCAAGAACCCTTGCACTTGAACCGGAGATTATCCTGATGGATGAACCGACCAGTTCGCTGGATCCGATAATGAGCACGGAAGTAAGCTCAGTTATCCGAATGCTGAAGGCACAGGGACATACCATGGTAATCGCTACTCACGAGATGGAACTGATTCGTCAGGTATGCACAAAGGTCATATTTCTTCTTGACGGAAAAGTCTGGGAGGAAGGAACTCCGGATAAGATATTCGATGACGCAGACCGCGAGGAAACCCGCATATTCGTCCAGGCGTTAAAGCTGCTTGAATTCGACGTGCAGTCGGATGATTTCGATTTCATCGGAATGCAGACCTCAATCCTCAACTTTACATATCGCAACGGAGTACCAGAGACAGTGGTCAACAAACTCCTTTCAATATCTGAGGAATTTGTTCAGATGATCATCATTCAGTCCAAAGGCAGCAACATCATGAACATGTCCTTTGCGTACAATCAGAAGGACGGAAGCATAGACGCATGCATACGTTTCTCAGGACCGAAGCTTGACCCGGACAATCCGGTTTATTTCTTCTCCTGGCCGATAATTCAGATGCGCGCCGACGAAATCACAAGCGAAGAAATATTCGAAGATGGCTTCACAAATTGCGTCCGTCTTAAACTTAAAAAATAATGCGGCAAACAAAAAAAGCGCGATACGGGAGTCGAACCCGCCTCTCAACCTTGGGAAGGTCGCATACTACCGATGTACTAATCACGCTTGTAAGGATATTATAACACAAAGGGCAAAGAATTGTCATATGATTGAGTTAATTAATATCAGAAAAGAATATGAAACGATTACCCCGATAAAGTGCCTCAGCACGACTATCAACAGGGGCGACATTATTTCTGTTATCGGACCGTCCGGAACAGGAAAGTCGACATTGCTGAGAATGATCAACATGCTGGAAAGACCGACTTCGGGTCAAATTCTTGTGGATGGAAAAGACATTACAGTTCCGGGTTATCCTCTTCATGAGGTAAGAAAGAAAATCGGAATGGTTTTCCAGAACTTTAATCTCTTCAACCACATGACGGTTATGGAAAATGTTGTCGACGGGCCGGTACATATCCTTCATAAAGACCCGCAGGAAGCAGAAAACAGAGCCATGGAACTGCTCAGAAAAGTCGGAATGGCAGATTTTGCAGACAGCCACCCGGCAGACCTTTCGGGAGGACAGAAACAAAGAGCAGCCATAGCCAGAACGCTGGCCATGGATCCCGAGGTCATCCTGTTTGACGAGCCGACATCAGCACTTGATCCCACCATGGTCGGAGAAGTTGAAACGGTAATAAAGTCACTGGCCAATGACGGGTACACCATGATGCTCGTTACCCATGACATGGAATTTGCGGAGACAGTCGCAAACAGAGTATTTTATCTGGATGAGGGAGGAATATACGAAGACGGAACGCCGGAGCAGGTATTCCGGAATCCGCTCAGAGAGAAGACCAAAGCATTTGTCATGAGACTCAAGACATTAAGCTGTATTGTCGACAAGCCGACATTTGACTACATGTCCTTCCATACAGATGTGCAGGCCTTTGTATTTAAAAACGAAATACCCGGTGAAGTTGCCGGAAAACTCAGAGCCATCTCGGAGGAGCTTGTTGCAGGTATCATCATTCCGTTCCTGCAGGAGGGCACGATAGACGGGTTGTCTTATGAAATAAAGATAATGTACTCACACAAGAAGAAATCCGTAAGGATATTCCTGTCATGGAACAGGGATATAGCGGAAACCGGTAATGACAAATATACCATGATGATGAATATCATTAAGTACTATGCCGATGAAATCACAATGACAGATGACCGGACCGCAGAAATAAAAATCAATGAAAGCGGGGAAGAAAAATGAGAAAAATAAAATCCCCGATAATTGCATTCGTTGCAATGATAATAATGTGTGTCCTCTGCGGATGCGGAGCAGGCAGCGATCAGCAGCCGGCAGGAACAGTAGAAAAGGCAGAAGAGCTTAACGGCCGCAAGATGGGCTGTATGAGCGGATCCATCTTTGATCAGACGATCAACAAAGTATATCCGGATTCGCCCGTCATTTACTTTTCAAGCCGTGCGGAACTGCTGCTCGGGCTTAAATCAGAAAAGATAGACGGATACCTGGCTGACAAGCCGGTAGCGATGCTCTTTCAGGCCGAGAATCCGGATGTGAGATATCTGGATGAAGCAGTAGACAGTGTGGACTACGGAATATGTTTCTCTCCTGAGTCCGGAGGACTGATGGAGCAGTTCAACGAATATCTTGATTCCATAGAACAGTCAGGGCACAAAAAAGAACTTCAGGAAAAATGGATACGCCCCGAAGGGCTGAACGAAAAGATAGCAGCACCCGAACCGGCCGGAAATGCAATAACGATCAAAGCGGTAACGACACCGGATGCGGCTCCGTTCTCATTTTTCAAAGATAATGAGTACCGTGGATATGAAGTGGAGCTGCTCAGAGAATTCTGTAACGAATACGGATATAATCTTCAGGTGGACGGAACGACATTTGATGCACTCATATCATCTGTGGCTTCAGGAAAATACGATATGGCTTTCAACGGGATTTATATTACCGAAGAAAGGAAAAAGAGCGTGGATTTCTGCGACCCGACTTACAAGGCAGATGTGGTACCGGTCGTACGCAGCGGAATGAAGCTGTCGGCAGCGGGATTCTTTACATCAATAAAGACAAGCTTTTACAGGACATTCATCGAAGAATCCAGATGGAAACTGATATTAGAGGGCGTACTTACGACCCTGATTATCACGGTGCTTTCCATGGTATTCGGAACGGCAGCGGGATTCATGTGCTTCTTCGTGGCAAGAAAGAACAGGATAGTAAAGAAGATCACTGACGGATTCAGCTATCTGATCACAGGACTTCCGGCCGTGCTTTTCCTCATGATACTGTTCTATATCATATTTGCGAAAGCAACATTCAGCGGAACTATCATAGCAGTAATCGGATTTACAGTCATCGAATGCACGGTGGTTTATGACATGCTCAAAACAGGAACATCGGCCATAGACATCGGACAGTATGAAGGAGCACTGGCGCTGGGATATACCGATACACAGGCATTTATCAGAGTAATACTGCCGCAGGCGGTAAAGATCATCCTTCCGTCGTACAGAAAAGAAATAGTTACGCTTATCAAAGGAACGGCGATAGTCGGATATGTGACGGTACAGGATCTGACCAGAGTGTCGGATATCATACGAAGCAGGACATATGACGCATTCTTCCCGCTCATAGTGACGGCAATCATATATTTCATACTTGCCGCAATTCTCACTTTTGTGGTTGACAAATGCACGGAGAGATTATTATAATAGCAATAATGATAATCGTTACTGATATTGAAAATTCAGCGGAGGAATTATGGGAGAGCTGAAATACAGCAGACAAAGAGAAGCGCTGCTTAAAGAATTACGTTCGCGCAGAGATCATCCATCGGCAGAAATGCTGTATCTTACATTGAAAAAAGAATATCCGCATATGAGCCTGGGAACGGTTTACCGCAACCTTGCACTTCTGTGTGAACTCGGAGAGATAAAGAAGATACCGGGAAATGACGGAAGCGAGAGATATGACGGATTCGTAGAGGCACATGATCATTTCGTGTGCAGCAAATGCGGAAAAGTCATGGATCTGGAACCAACAGCGGAAACCGCCGACAGAAAGATAAAAAACAAAGACATAGGTTGTATAGAAGACTATTCGCTTATATACTATGGGCTTTGTAAAGATTGTTATAAAAAATAAAACGGAGGAATCTTACAATGGCAAAATGGAAATGTTCAGTTTGTGGTTATATTCACGAAGGAGATGCAGCACCGGAAAAGTGCCCGCAGTGCGGAGTACCGGCAGAGAAGTTTACTAAGGTTGAAGAAGAGAACATGGGATGGGCAGCAGAGCATGAGATCGGAATCGGCAAAGATGTAGACCCGAGAGTAATCGAAGGACTCAAGGCAAACTTCAACGGCGAGTGCACAGAAGTAGGTATGTACCTCGCAATGGCACGCGCAGCTCATCGTGAAGGATATCCGGAGATCGGTCTTTACTGGGAGAAGGCAGCATGGGAAGAGGCTGAGCACGCAGCTAAGTTCTGTGAGATGCTCGGAGAACTCGTAAGCCCGTCAACAAAAGAGAACCTCAAGGTTCGTGTAGCAGCAGAGAACGGCGCAACAGCAGGAAAGACAGAGCTTGCTAAGCTCGCTAAGGAACTCGGCTATGATGCAATCCATGATACAGTTCATGAAATGGCTCGCGACGAGGCAAGACACGGCAAGGCATTTGCAGGACTGCTGAAGAGATATTTTGCGTAAGCTACAAGCCATGCGATAGACGATGTCGGAAGCGCGTGGAAAGCTTGCTTGCCAAAGCGCTAAACGACAGCGGATATCATAGGGCGCCAGCCCGACAGCGAGAAGAAGCGAAGCGGATTCGAGCTGGCAATGGCTGTATCGCCTTGAATAATAAAGGATTTATTGAGAGGGATTGGTGAAAACCTGTCCTTCTTTTTATCTACTGAGTTACAGCTATGAACTATAGCATATTCTATTCAGATATCACTTCTATTTGACTTTTGTTATAGAGCGAGCCGTCCAGAAGCAACTTGCCATTGTCTGTGATTATCTTGGATATAAAGATATTTCAACACACTCTTTCCGGAAATGGTATGCGATAGAGATATACAAGAATAGCGGTTATGACATCGCATTAGTTTAGAGATTGCTTCAACATTCCTCGGCAAGTATTACGCAGAGGTATATCGGAGTTGAGCCACAGAGAATTGTAGAGGCAATACAGAACCACGCACAATTGTTATAAAAGCAGAGGATTTTGCTCCTCTGCTTAAATTACCTTTTTTATTGGATAAAGGGAAGTCTAATTACTCTATCCATGCTCCATCTGGACCAACCTTATATCCGTCAGGTGTATCTTCACTTTCTCCATAACCACTTGGATTTACTATATATACTATTCCTTAAAATGACTTGTGTCAATCGCATAACGCTATTACAGCAAGGTTTATTATCTCTCAAACTCTTCATAAAATAATGAAGAGGAATTAAAGATGAAACCTGAATATCAGATTTATTATGAAAAGTTCGGATTGAATGTTGTATATTACAGAAAAAGGAAGAAACTTACTCAATTACAACTCGCAGATTTGGCTGACATCGATCGGAGTCATATCAGTGCGATAGAATTGGGGAAGGTTGGTGTGTCATTCGATGTTATTTTCAGATTATGCGAAGTTCTTGATACAACACCGAACAAACTTTTTGAATTCCGAGATTGAAAAGGGCGAGAACAACGCTCTTTTTTCTTTGTTCGTAAAATGGTATCATAAATACGAATGGAGGGCTTATTATGGCAAAGAACTACGAAGAAGAATACGTTGAGGCAATCGGTGGGCATGGTAAAAAAGAGAACCAGAAGCTCAAACCGCTTCTTGTTTTGATGTATTTAATGCAAAATACCGATGAGAACCATTTCGTTACAGGAAAAGAAATTGCTGCATATCTAATAGAACACGGCATTTGGGCGGAAAGAAGATCCATTTATTCCGATATTGATCAGATCAACAAGGTTCTTTATATGATTGAGAACCAATGTTCTCTGTCTGAGGCAATAGAAGAATTGGCAGAAGCAGACGATTTTGAAAAACCTGTAATCTACGACGAACACCATAAGGGTTATCGTTTAAAACATCAGAGTTACGATTTTGATACAGTCAGGCTGCTTGTTGAGAGCATTTATGCTGCCAAGTTCATTGATCAAAACCAATCCGAAGCGATTATTGATCTTGCCTGCGGCCTGGTGTCGGATTATCAGGCAGAAAAATTGCGGCACGAAGTATTAAATATCGACCATACAAAGACAGAAAACAAAGACGTTTTCTTCAATGTTACCCTCATAAACGAGGCAATGTGCACCAAAGTTGATGGTCAAAAGCACGAACCAGAAAAGATCCGCTTCAATTACATGAAATACTCCATCAATGATATGAAGCAGAGCATTTCCAAGAGGGGCGGAGAAAAGATTACAGTCAGCCCTTACCAACTCATTATCAGCGACGGAAACTATTATTTAAGATGCTTTGATGATAGACCTCAAGCAATGAGAACCTATAGAGTCGATAGAATGAGTAAAATAGAGCTCACAGGGCAGCCAAGAGAAGGCCAGGAAGCGGCGGCCGCAGAAGATTATAAATCATACATGCAGCGAGTATTCTCCATGTTTGGCGGCGAAAAGACATTTGTAGCGTTAAGATTTACCGCTTCTCTCCTGGATACGGTTATTGATAAGTTCGGAAAAGACAAGAGCAAATACACAAAGATCGATGAACACCACTTTGAGATCCGAACAGCAGTAGAAATTAGTCCTCAGTTCTTCTCCTGGATCTGCGGTTTCGGTACAAAGGTTGAAATCCTGGATCCAAAGAATGTTCGAGATCAGTATGTTGAGTACATAAAAGCCATTGTAAAGAAGTATGAGAAATGATTTAAAGGCAGCGGTCGTCCCGCTGCCTCCTCTGCTTTTGATATGTTTGATGAACCGGCAAATGGAAAAGCGAGGACTTAACTTTGTGCGATATGCAGACGACTGTATTATCATGGTCGGAAGCGAGATGTCTGCTAACAGAGTAATGAGAAATATCTCGCGATTCATTGAAGAGAAACTAGGGCT
>JAGHSD010000163.1 GCA_018066045.1 Candidatus Darwinimomas equi
CTTAGCAGGGGCGCCTCTTCGGCCTCGTGAGTAATTCTCCAAGGATGTGTCTTGGCCTATTATAGAAAATGGAAACTGCTTTGTCAATAATCTCTCGGTGAAATCCCGTATTCCTTAACGAATGCACGGTAGAAGGCCGAGTAGTCACTGAAGCCCGCTTTTGATCCGGCCTGTGCCGCATTGTTTTTCTCTTCCATGTATCTTGCCGCCAGTATGATTCTCTTCTGTTTGATATACTGATGCGGAGTTGTTCCTGTTATTTCCCTGAATCTTGCAATCAGTCTTGTTTTGCTGATAAAGAACCTTTCGCACAGCCGCTCTATTGACAGATCTTCCGAAAGATTGTCATTTATATACAGAATGACTTCTCTGATAAGCGGATCCGCCGGAGCTGTTTCCGCATCTCTTCCCCGTATCCCCGGTACGGAAAACATATCCGCAATCCCGAGACTTTCGGCAGCTGCTGTGCTTATCCATATAACCGTTCTTCTGTAGGCAACATTCTCTCCTATCACCGGCTGATGAATATTGTATGCCGGTATGACGAGTATATCTCCGGGGAGCAGCCTGTATGTACTTCCTTCAATATTGTATTTCAGCCTTCCGCCTGAAAAGAATATTATTTTGTGAAATTCATGATAATGCGGCGGGATGTCGGCATTTTCTATATTATTCAGAGAAAAGACTCTGATATTTTCTTTCAGATATCCCCTTTTGACGGCACCGTCAGGATTGATATTGTACGCTGTATTCTGTTTTATTTCTTTGTTTTCTTTCATAAAATCCATAATATGATACTTTTTGCAATGTTTCAAGGAGGTTTTTCATATTTGTATTGCAAATAATGCTGTATAATTGTTGCATAAACACAAATCTTTTTATTCACATCAGGAGGGAGATTATGGATAAGAAAGCTGTGGCAAAGAATTATAGACTGTTCGCTGTCATGCTGGCTGCTATGGTACTCGGCTGTATTGTCGGCTGGCTGGCTCCCGGATTTGCTTCTGCAATCAAACCGCTCGGAACCGTTTTCATCAATATGATGTTCTGTATCGTGGTTCCTCTGGTTTTTGCTTCTATCGCGGGTTCTGTTGCAAATATGACGAACCGCAGGCGTGCCGGTAAGATTCTCGGCGTAACCATCGTAACATTTGTTGTTACCGGTGCTATCGCCGCTGTGATCATGTTTGCTCTTATGAAGATCTTTCCGCCTGTTCTTCAGGCATGGACGGTCATTCCGGAAGAAGAGATCGGTGAGTATGCTTCTTACTCGGATATGATCGTAAACTTCTTTACGGCAAGCGATTTCTCCGGACTTCTTACCCGTAAAGCCATGCTTCCTCTTATAGTTTTTTCTCTTCTTTTCGGATTTGCCGTTAACTTGAACGGAGGCGCTGAAACTCTCTGCGGCAAATTCCTTGCTGATCTTACTAAGGTCATGCTGAAATTTGTCAACATCATTACATACTATGCGCCGATTGCTTTCTTCGCAATATTTGCAGATCTTGTTGCTTCCTACGGAACACAGATCACTGCGGATTACGGACGTGCTCTGCTGGTTTACTACCCGCTCTGCTTCATTTATATCTTTACCGCATTCCCGCTCTTTGCAAGATTCGGCGGCGGCAAGAGCGGAGCAAAGATTATGTTCAGACATATTCTCAGACCTGCTGTCGTTTCTCTCGGAACCTGTTCTTCTGTAGCAACGATTCCTACCAACCTTGCAGAGGCTGAGGAAACCGGTATTTCAAAGGATGTTGCCGAGATGGTAATTCCTCTCGGAGCAACAATGCACATGGACGGAAGCTGCTTCTCCTGTGTTCTTAAAATTGCTTTTGTACTTGGAGTATTCGGACAGAATCTGACATGGGGAAGTCTCTTCGGAATCGTACTTGTTGCGGTTCTGTCTTCGGTCGGCATGAGCGGTGTCCCCGGCGGCGGATATATCGGAGAGTATATTATCTGTTCAATCTTCTTCCCGTCGCAGATGGCTCTTGCTTTCCCGATACTTGTTGCAATCGGCAATTTAGTAGATCCGCCCGCAACGATGATCAATGCGGCCGGCGACTATGTTGTCTGCTTCATAGTATCAAGATTTACAGACGGAAAAGACTGGCTGCAGAAGATACTAAAAAAACAGTCTCAGTAAACGCATAATCGGGCGGTTTATCCGCCCGATTATTTATGGTCTCTTTATCAGTACCACCGACAGATCATTTACATTGGTTCCCGTGGGGCCCGTGATGATCAGTCCGTCTGCGGCCTTCAGTGCGTTGTATGCATCATTGTTTTCGAGTACTTCCGGAATGTTTATGTTCTTTTCTTTCAATACTGCCGCGGTCTTTTCCGTTACTATTCCTCCCGCTGCATCTGTCGGCCCGTCCGTGCCGTCCGAACCCACGCTGAATATGCAGGTGTTTTTACAGTTTTCAATATACCGTGCGGCGGAAAGCGCTATCTCCTGATTTCGTCCGCCTTTTCCTTTGCCTTTCAGGTGTACTACCGTTTCTCCACCTGCAATATACGCTATGGATTTTCTGTTCTGATTATCGGCTGCTATGGATCCAAGAAATGCCCCCGCATCTCTGGCTTCGCAGGAAAGCGATGCCGTAAGAAATGCTGTCTCGTAGCCGAGTCTTTTGCACACACGTTCTGCCGTACTGCAGAGCTGCTTTACACTGCCGGTAACAAAGGTTGTAACATTGTCCAGTTTCTTCGGGGTTTCCGTTTTCAGAAGCTCCTCCGCCTGTGCCGACATTTTCAATCCGTATTTTTCTTTTATCATCAAGGCCTGTTCGCAAGTTGATGCATCCGGGTATGCCGGTCCTGATGCAATCATATCGAGAGGATCTCCGATAATATCCGACAGCACCACCGTATAAACCTGCGCGGGTCTGCATGCAAGCGCAAACCGTCCGCCTTTGACAAGCGAGAGCCTCTTGCGTATCGTATTCATCTCAACTATGTCCGCACCGGAGGCAAGCAGCTGCTTCGTTATTTCCTCCGTCTCTTCGCCGGGTATCGCAGGTTTCTCAAACAGCGCCGAGCCTCCTCCCGAAAGAAGAAACAGCACCTCGTCGTTTTCTCCGAGGTTTTTTACGAGTTCGAGGGCCTGTTCTGTTGCCTTGTATGAATTTTCATCGGGAACGGGATGGCCCGCTTCGCATATTCGCAGGTTTGCAATAGCGCCGTGTGAATGGCCATATTTCGTTATTACTATTCCGCTGTCGATTCTTCTTCCGAGCGAATCATTCGCTGCTTTTGCCATCTCCCATGCAGCTTTCCCCGCTGCAACCACAACGAGTCTTCCTTTCCCGAATGAGATATTGTGAAGTGCATCAACAACAGCTGCACCCGGCATTGCGTCCTTAAGTGCAGCTGTGATTATTTTTTTTGCGTCGTATAATATGTCTGTCATTTATTTAATTGCCTTGAATACCGGTTTAAGTGCCGGATATATCTGACGGAATTTTGAATATGCTTTTTCATAACGTGCCGTGATTTCCGGATCCGGTTCGGTCGTTGATGCAACCTCTACAAGATCATCACATGCAGCCTGTACCGACGGGTACTGTCCGCATCCTACCATAGCAAGAATTACTGCTCCGTAACCCGGACCCTGTTCTGTCTTTACCATGTCAAGCGGGATACCGAGAACATTTGCAAAAATCTTTCTCCAGAGCGGACTCTTTGCTCCGCCTCCGCAGATGTTTGAACGCTCGATCTTTATTCCGAGGCTCTTTGCAACTTCAAATGAATCGCGTATTGCAAATGCAACACCTTCAAATACTGCCTGAAGCATATCTGCGCGAGATGAATCCATAGTGATACCGGTAAATGTTCCTCTTGCGTCCGTATCGTTGATAGGACTTCTCTCGCCCATCAGGTACGGGAGGAAGTATACATGATTGTTTCCGAGCATATCATCTGTAATATCGTTCTGGTCTTCGTGTCCTTTAACCTTGAGAACTTCTTCGCAGAACCATTTGTTGCAGGATGCTGCTGAAAGCATGCATGCCATAAGATGGTATCCGCCGTCTGCATGGGCGAAACTGTGAAGCGCATTGAACGGATCAACTCCGAATTTGTCCGATGATATAAACAGCGTTCCTGATGTTCCGAGCGACAGATTGCATCCGCCTGCTCCTACCGTTCCTGTTCCAACTGCCGCTGCCGCATTGTCTCCTGCTCCCGCAACGACCTTTGCCTGCGGGATTCCGAGTTCGTCCGCAACTTCCTTCTTAACAGTTCCTACTGCTTCATAGCTTTCGAAGAGCTTCGGCATCTGGGAATCGTTAAGTCCGCAGATATCCATCATTTCTTTTGACCACTTCCTGTTCTTTACATCTAACAGCAGCATTCCTGATGCATCGGAATAATCGCAGCAGTGAACGCCTGTAAGTTTATAATTGATGTAATCTTTCGGAAGCATGATCTTTGCTATCTTTGCATAATTCTCCGGCTCATTCTTCTTCATCCAGAGTATCTTAGGTGCCGTGAATCCTGCAAAAGCTATATTTGCCGTATACTCGCTGAGTTTGTCTTTACCGATTGTTTCATTAAGATATTCTACTTCTTCAAATGTTCTTCCGTCGTTCCAGAGAATTGCCGGTCTGATGACATTGTCCTGTGCATCAAGCGCAACCAGTCCGTGCATCTGTCCGCCGCAGCCTATTCCTGCTATCTGAGAGGCGTCCACATCCTTCAGCATCTCGGGAATTCCTTCAGTACATGCCTTCCACCAGTCTTCCGGTCTCTGCTCGCTCCAACCCGGATGAGGGAAAATAAGATCATACTCTTTTGTGAGTTCCTTAATAATATTGCCCTTGTCATCTACCAGAAGAAACTTCGTTGATGATGTTCCCAAATCAATACCTAAATAATACATTTTTCTCCCCCTCTTTTATTCTTCGTTTATTGTCTCTTCGTTATCTGAAGCTGTTTCCTCTCCGGATTCTTCCTCGTTTTCTTCCGTTCTGTTTTCCGTCATCTTCGTAAATCCCGCAACCCTGATATTGGATTCCCTGTTGATATTCATCAGTTTGACTCCGGAAGTGTTTCTGCCTATTACCGAAATGTCATTAACACTTATTCTGATAAGAACACCTTCGTTTGTCATGAGAAGTATATCTCTGTCTTCATTAATGAGTTTCGCTCCGATAAGACATCCTGTCTTCTCCGTGACTTTATAGCACCGGAGTCCCAGGCCTCCCCGTTTCTGTCCCGCAAACTCTTCCAGCCGTGTTCTCTTGCCCATTCCCAGTTCGGATACAACCAGCAGGTATTCTCCCTGAATGCAAAGCTGCATTCCGACAACTTCATCTCCTTTGTGAAGTCGCATGCCTCTTACTCCGCCGGCACCGCGTCCCATATCTCTTACTTCGGATTCATTGAACATGATTGCCCGTCCCATCCTGGAAACCATGATGACATCCTGTTTTCCGTCGGTGGTCTTTACATCTATAAGTTCATCTCCCTCGCGAAGTCCGATGGCCATAAGTCCCGACTTTCTCACGTTCTGCATCTTGGAGATCTCAACCTTCTTCACCGCACCGAGCTTCGTCGCCATGAACAGGAATCCGTCATCCCCGTATTCATTAAGCGGAACCATAGCCGTAACTTTTTCTTCCGGCTGCAGCGGAAGCAGATTGACTATTGCTATTCCCCGTGCAGTCCTTGACGCTTCAGGAATCTGGAATGTACGCAGTCTGTATACTCTTCCTTTATTTGTAAAGAAATTAATATAATGATGGGCCGTAGTGGTGATGATGTCGGAAATAAAATCATCCTCTATTGTTGCCATGCCTCTGATTCCCTTGCCGCCTCTGTTCTGCGCCTTGAAATAATCAGGACTCATTCTCTTGATGTATCCTTTGTTTGTCATTGAAATGATTACATCATCGTCAGAGATAAGATCCTCATCTTCAAGTTCCGAATCGTCTGCCTCTATGCCTGTCTTTCGGTCATCTCCGTATCTGTCGGCAATTTCCTGTATCTCTTTTCTGATTACTCCGAGAAGAACTTTTCGATCCGCAAGTATTCCCTGCAGTTCTTCGATCTTCTTCTGAAGTTCGGCATATTCTTCTTCGACTTTGCGCCTCTCCAGTCCGGTAAGGGCCTTCAGCCTCATGTCTACTATCGCCTGTGCCTGAGCTTCGGAAAATGCAAATCTCGCGATAAGGTTTGCTTTTGCGGATTCCGTGTCTTCCGACTCCCTGATAATGCGGATAACTTCGTCAATATTATCTATTGCTTTAAGGAATCCTTCCAGAATGTGAGCTCTGTCCTGTGCCTTCTTAAGATCGAATTCTGTCCGTCTTGTAACAACATTTTCCTGATGTTTAAGATACTCATCAAGAATATCCTTCAGGTTGAGTGTTTTGGGTTCTCCGTTTACGATACACAGATTGTTTACGCCAAATGTACTCTGAAGCTGAGTATGCTTGTAAAGCTGATTAAGTACCACCTGCGGGTTGGCATCTCTCTTCAGTTCGATAAGTATCTTGTTTTCCGATCCCTTACCAAAGATATCCTTTACATCTGATATTCCTTCAATGCGCTTATCGTTAACAAGATCGGCAATGTTCTTTATTACATTCGAACGATACACAAGGTACGGAAGCTGTTTTACCGTGATAGTATGCTTTCCGTTCGGAAGTTCATCTATCTCGCAGATGGCACGCATTTTTATCTTGCCTCTGCCCGTGGTATATGCTTCCCTTATTCCCTTGGTTCCGAGTATCATTGCGCCGGTCGGAAAATCCGGACCCTTTACTATCTGCATTATTTCTGCAAGATCGGTGTCTCTGTCTTCGATGACGCGATTGTCTATCATGAGTACTGCCGCGGAAATAACTTCTCTCAGATTATGCGGCGGCATATTTGTTGCCATTCCGACAGCAATACCCGTCGTTCCGTTTACAAGAATATTCGGTATCTGAGAAGGAAGTATAACCGGCTCCTCATAACCCTGCTCATTAGAGAAATTGGGAACAAAATCAACAGTATCCTTGTTGATGCCTTCCATCATTTCCATAGCAAGTTTTGAGAGCTTTCCTTCTGTATATCGTGATGCGGCGGGTGAATCTCCGTCTTCGGATCCGAAATTACCCTGTTTTTCTATAAGCGGATATCTTAATGACCACGGCTGTCCCATATATACCAGTGCACCGTAGATCGATGAATCTCCGTGCGGATGGTAATGACCCATGGTTTCTCCGACTATAGTTGCACACTTTTTTGTCTTCTTTTCGGCCGTTGCTCCCATCTTCATAGCAGCATACAGTATTCTTCTCTGTACCGGCTTCAGACCGTCGCGTACATCCGGAAGAGCTCTTGCAACTATTACGCTCATCGCATAATCAATATAGTTGCTCTCCATCGTGCTTCTGAGGTCTACATCTTTTATTTTGTCATATGTATTGGGTTCCATAATTATTTCCTTTATACATCAAGGTTTGTTACATACTTTGCATTTTCTTCGATAAAGATTCTTCTCGGTTCAACCTGATCGCCCATAAGAGTCGTAAATGTCAGATCAAGTTCGGACTTTGCATCCTCGTCCATGTTTACACGAAGCAGTGTTCTGGTTTCGGGATCCATGGTTGTTTCCGACAGTTCCTGGTCCTCCATCTCTCCAAGACCTTTAAATCGCTGAACGTCAGCATTTTTCCCGACCTGTTCAAGAAGTCTGTCCCTTTCCTCGTCGCTGTATGCATAATACAGTCTGCCGTTCTTTCTGACATAGTAAAGCGGCGGCTGTGCGAGGAATACATGACCTTCCTTTATAAGGTCCGGCATGAATCTGTAAATGAATGTCAGCATGAGAGTTGCTATGTGAGCTCCGTCAACATCCGCATCGCTCATGATTATGATTTTGTTGTAACGCAGCTTTGAAATATCAAAATCATCGTGTATGCCGGTTCCGAATGCCGTAATCATTCCCTGAATCTCTTCATTGGCATAAATCTTGTCTACACGCGCTTTTTCTACATTAAGTATCTTGCCCCTGATCGGCATAACGGCCTGATATTTTACGTCTCTGCAGTTCTTTGCCGGTCCCAGAGCCGAATCTCCCTCGACGATAAATATCTCACACTTGGAAGGATCTCTTTCCGTACAGTCCTGCAGCTTTCCGGGAAGCTTGCTTGTTTCAAGTGCCGATTTGCGCCTTGTAAGGTCTCTTGCATGTCTTGCCGCATTTCTTGCGCGCTGTGACTGAACGGATTTTTCGCATATTATCTTTGCAATTTTAGGGTTCTGCTCTAAATAATATGTAAGCTGTTCTGACATGATTGAATTAACTGCTGTCTGTGCCTCGGAATTTCCCAGCTTCTGCTTTGTCTGTCCTTCAAACTGCGGTTCCTCAACCTTAACGCTGATTATTGCCGTGATTCCTTCTCTTATATCCTCACCGGAAAGACCTTCTTCCGATTCTTTCAGGAATTTATTTTTTCTTGCATAATCATTGACCGTCTTCGTCAGTGCATTTTTAAATCCTGTTAAATGCATTCCTCCTTCCGGAGTATTGATATTGTTTACGAAGGAATAAATGCCCTCGTTATATCCGTCATTATGCTGGAATGCAACTTCTACAAGAACTTTATTTTTCTCACCTTCACAGTAAATAACATCCTCATACAACGGTGTCGTTCCTCTGTTGAGGTAAGTAACGAATTCTTTTATTCCTCCCTCATAACAGAATCTGTCGCTGCGGTTCGGTTCAACTCTTCTGTCAGTGAGTTCAATACTCAGCCCCCTTGTAAGAAATGCCGTTTCGCGAAGTCTGGTCCTGAGAGTTCCGTAATCATAAACCGTTTCTTCAAATATCTGTTTGTCAGGAAGAAAACTTACTTCCGTTCCATGAAGATTTTCGTCACAAGTGCCCGCTACATGAAGCTCTTCAACGGTCTTGCCTCTTGAAAATCTCATCTGATAAATGCTGCCGTTTTTATACACCTTTACCGTCAGCCACTCTGAAAGTGCATTTACTACTGAAGCACCTACTCCGTGGAGTCCTCCTGATACCTTGTATCCCCCACCGCCGAATTTTCCTCCGGCATGCAGAACGGTAAATACTACTTCTACTGCAGGCTTTCCTGCTTTTTTCTGCATATCTACCGGAATTCCTCTTCCGTCATCATTTACGGTGATTGAATTGTCCGGATTGATATATACCTTTATATTGCTGCAGAATCCTGCAAGGGCCTCATCAACGGAATTATCTACTATCTCATATACAAGATGATGAAGTCCTCTTATAGATGTTGTTCCTATATACATTCCGGGACGCCTTCTTACGGCTTCAAGTCCTTCAAGTATCTGTATCTGTTCCGCATTGTATTCGTTGTTCATGTTGCCTCCACCAATGTCACGTTTCCTTCTTTAACAAACATCGTTTTTGCTATTCTGAAATTATTGTTTATAAAATCATCTACACCCGTACAGGTGATAATCGTCTGTATATCGTTAATTACCGTCAGCAGTTTATTCTGTCTTGATGTGTCAAGTTCACTTAAAACATCATCAAGCAGGAGAACCGGACAGTCATTTATTTTTTCTTTTACAAGTTCGATCTCTGCAAGTTTCAGAGACAAAGCCGCTGTCCTTTGCTGCCCCTGAGAACCGAATTTTCTGAGATCCGTATCATTAAGATAAAATGCTATATCATCTCTGTGCGGTCCGGAAAGAGTTGTTTTAGCTTTTATTTCCTCTTTTCTCAGATCTTTAATATCACATTTTTCATATGTTATTTTCAGACTTTCTTTTCCGTCAGAAAGATTTGAATGAATTCTGTTTATTACCGGATTTAATTCATCAATAAATTTTTCTCTTATTTCAAAAATATCTTTGCCGTATTTTTTTAACTGCTCATCATATACATC
>JAGHSD010000105.1 GCA_018066045.1 Candidatus Darwinimomas equi
ATCAGCAAGTCGATCTTCAATGCTCATTAAGAAAGAAGGTGAAGAAATATGGCATATGTACAGGTTCCAAAGGACCTGACAAGGGTGAAGACGAAGGTCATGTTCAACCTGACAAAGAGACAGTTAATCTGCTTTGGTCTGGCCGGAGTGATCGGTGTTCCGTTTTATCTCCTGACGAAGGGAGCACTTGGAACTACCATTTCTGCCTGCCTTATGGTTGTACTGGTACTGCCGTTTTTCTTCTTTGCTATGTATGAAAAGGACGGAAGGCCGTTGGAAAAGATCCTTATGAATATTTGGAGAGCCAAGGTGCAAAGACCTGGCATCCGTGTTTATAAGACAGACAACTTCTATGCGGCAATCCAGCAGGAAATTTACGATAAGGAGGTACTCGGAATTGGCGAAGGGCAAGCATCTGGCAAAGCACGCAGCGAAGCCGGAAACAAAAAGTCCGTCAAGAAGCGTGCAGCTGACGGGCGTTAAGACAAAGACGACTGAGCACGGTCAGGAGGTTGGCTCTATTCTCTCCGGAGAGCAGAAGAAACGCCTGGTGAAGCAGCGTCAGAAGGAAAAGAAAGCAAGTAAGGTTCCTCGCAGCGCACAGCAGACCATCAGCTATCAGAACATGTATAAGGATGGTATCTGTCAGGTAACGGACCATTACTACACAAAATGCATTCAGTTTGGTGATATCAATTACCAGCTGGCACAGAACGAGGATAAGACAGCAGTCTTTGAGTACTGGTGTGATTTTTACAACTACTTTGACTCCAGTATTTCACTGCAGCTCTCCTGCATGAGCCAGTATGCGAATGTACAGGAAATGCAGAGTACGATCGACATTCCTTTCCAGGATGATCAGTTCAATGAGATCCGCAGAGAGTATGACGGTGTTCTCAAGACACAGCTGGCAAAGGGCAACAATGGTCTGATCCGCAGAAAGTATGTGACCTTCGGTATTGAAGCTGACAGTGTGAAGTCTGCCAAGCCGAAGCTTGAGCGTATCGAAGCGGATATCATTAACAATCTGAAGGCTATGGGCGTATCGGCAAGATCTCTTCCCGGCTTTGAACGTCTGAAGGTGCTCTACGGGATGATGAATGAGGAAAGCCAGGCACCTTTTATCTTCAATTATGACATGGTGGCCAGGACCGGTCTTACTACGAAGGATTTTGTAGCACCGACAAGCTTTGATTTCAGGGACAGCAGATTCTTTAAGATGGGGCGTACCTTTGGTGCGGTTTCCTTCCTTCAGATCCTGGCTCCGGAGCTTTCGGATAAGATGCTTGCAGATTTTCTTGATATGGATAACTCCATCGTGGTGAATTTCCATGTTCAGTCCATTGACCAGGCGAAGGCCATCAGGCAGATCAAAATGAAGATCACTGACCTGGATAAGATGAAGATTGAAGAGCAGAAGAAGGCAGTTCGTTCCGGCTATGACATGGATGTTCTTCCTTCCGACCTTGTGACCTATGGCGGTGAAGCAAAGAAGCTTCTGGAGGATCTGCAGTCTCGTAATGAGCGTATGTTCCTGGTAACAGTTGTTGTCATGAACACGGCGAAGACAAAGCAGAAGCTCGACAACATCGTATTCCAGACGGCAGCTATCGCACAGAAATATAACTGTGCCTTGAAGCGTCTTGATTATCAGCAGGAACAGGGACTGATGAGCAGCCTGCCTATCGGTCAGAACCACATCGACATCCAGAGAGGTCTTACGACTTCGGCCACTGCGATCTTTGTTCCGTTTACCACGGAGGAGCTGTTCCAGTCCGGCGAGGCTCTGTATTACGGCATCAATGCCATCAGCAATAACATGATCATGGCAGATCGTAAGCTCTTGAAGAACCCTAATGGCTTGATCCTCGGTACTCCTGGTTCCGGTAAATCCTTCTCTGCGAAACGTGAGATGACCAACGCCTTTTTAATCACGCAGGATGACATTATCATCTGTGATCCTGAGGGCGAGTATTCTCCGCTGGTAGAGCTCCTGGAGGGTCAGGTCATCAAGATCAGTCCGAACAGTGATCAGTATATCAATCCTATGGATATCAATGACTCGTATTCTGAGGATGAATCACCTGTCAGCCTCAAGGCAGATTTTATTCTGTCTCTTTGTGAGCTGATCGTTGGCAGTAAAACAGGTCTTGAACCGGTTGAAAAGACCATTATCGACCGCTGTGTCCGTATGGTCTACCAGGATTATTTGGAGCATCCGGATCCCGCAAAAATGCCTATCATGCAGGATCTTTATGAATGTATTCTGGCGCAGGAGGAGCCGGAAGCAAAACGTATCGCAACAGCACTTGAAATCTATGTAGAGGGCTCCCTCAATGTGTTCAATCACAGAACCAACGTGGATATCAACAACCGTCTGATCTGCTTTGATATCAAGGAGCTCGGCAAGCAGCTGAAGAAGATCGGCATGCTGGTTGTTCAGGATCAGGTGTGGAACCGTGTTACTATCAACCGTGCGGAGCATAAATC
>JAGHSD010000054.1 GCA_018066045.1 Candidatus Darwinimomas equi
GAGTTTTATCCCGGTGCGCATAACCCGGATATCAACAGCGATGACGACATGAAGCGCTGTATGAAGGTTATTCGCAGACTTCATGATGCAAAACTGAAGGTTAACCATGCATTTGACCTGAGGGAGCAGTTCTATAATTTTGAAAGCGGATGCCTCAAAGCCTGTGATATTAATCTGAAGGGATATAAAGAGGAAAAGAAGCATACGTTTGAGCTGATTGACAGACTGGATGCGCTCGGAAGAGAGAAGATACTCTGTCATGTTGACCCGAGTGTGGGAAACTGGCTGTTCTTTGATGACAGGGATGAGATAAAGCTGATCGACTGGGAGTATTCGGGTATGGCTGATCCGCTTATCGAGGCAGCGGAGATAAGCAACTACTCTTTCTTAGATAAAGCAGGAGTGGACAGGATTACGGATCTGTATTTCGAGGACAGGAAACCGACAGAACAGGAGAGGGGAATCGTCTATGCCCACCTTGCGGTAATAGGAATGCTCTGGGCGCTCTGGGGAGTGAGGGCAATACACTATGGCGGAAAGTATGAGGAATACACAGAGAAACAGTATCAGTACGCGAAGGACTTTTATAAGGAAGCAATAATTAGAATCTGATGTAAAAAGGGAACATTCGAATGAAATGTTCCCTTTTCAGTATACTTTCTATCAGGTTTATGAGGCATCTTTCGTATTATTGTTTTGTTCAGGCTCTTTCAGATACTTCCGTGCATCCTTAATGAATGCTATAACCGAAAGTGTGAACAGTATAGCAGCCGGAAAGCCGGCAAGGACCGCAACATTCTGCAGATTATCATAAGAAGCATGCGAAGATACAAGCGCAATCGGGAAAAGTGAGAGCATGATAGCCCAGAAGAATCTTACTTTCTTTGACGGTATATCATTACGGTCGATGTTCTTGTATGAATAGTAAGAGCATGAAAGTGAAATCGAGTCAAAACTTGTTGCACAGAAGCAAACCATAGATAATATGACGACGGCCAGAACAAACTTTGAAAGCGGCAAAGTCGAAATCGTTGCTGAGATGACACTGTAAACATCACCTGTTGAATTATAGATACCTAAGATATCAACTCCATGGAGAAGTTGCTGAGCCATAGCGTAATTCGGGATAACAAGAAAACTGATTATTCCTCCCGGTACTGCGAAAAGAAGTCCGCCGAGTACGACCTGTTTAATGGTCATACCCTTGCTGATAATGGCGATGAAATATGGAACAGTGATAACCCATGTGAGCCAGAAAGCATCGTAGAATACGCAGTAATCCTGAACGAAAGTACTCTGTCTGGTCGGGTCAATGTCGGTGAACATGAAGATCAGGTTCTGGGCGAGCACTCCGAGCTGTTTAAAACTGCTCTCAAGAATGTATTTTGTCTCACCACCGAATATAAAGATGTAACCTACCAGGAACAGGAAAACATATACGCAGATTTTTGAAAGAAGGTCAATTCCTTTGATTCCGCGCAAAACTGAAACCGTATACACTACACATACGAGTATTATGACGATAATAGTTGTTGCCGCCGTATTGGGTACGCCAATCAGCTGATTGAGACATGTTGTAATAACCGGCAGAGAGAAACATATAGAACATGTAACGGCACATACGATTACGAAAATTGAGAAGATATCAAGTACTTTTCCTATGATTCCGTCGGTCTGTCCTTTAAGCAATGGCCGTAAAACTTCTGAAAACTTCTGGCGGTTTCTTCTGCGGACGAAAATCATGAATGCAAAGCAAACCGAAATAACCAGGTATAGCCAGTAGTTTGACCAGAAAAACATAGAATAAGCATTGGAGAAATTATAAGGATTTCCAAGCTGCTGAATAAATGGCTCCTGAACATAATTGGTCCATTCGGTAAATGAATAGAAAATAATGTCGCCGGCAAGTCCGCAGCAGAACATCATAGCTCCCCAGGAGAAAAAGGAATGCGCAGGCTTTTCATCCTTACCGCCGAGCTTTATATTGCCGAATTTGGAAAATGCCAGGTAGAAGGCCAGTATGAATCCGCCCAGATTGACCACAAGATAAGTAAGACCGAGCTTGTCCCTGAAAATCGGGTTGATTACCGAGAAAGCGGCGTTTGACTGAGCAGGGAATGCGAAAAACAGAATACACAGTGCAGCTACCAGCACACAAGGAATGATAATAACAGGGAAATCAAGTTTCTTTTTCAGATTTTCATTTTTCATAATTTACTCCAATTCCGAAAACCAGCTTTTCTGAAGTTTATTTAATATCGAAAATGCATACTTAGTGCTGGGCAGACACACTATGCCGTTCTTAAGCAGTTCTTCGAGGCATTTCTGATTTCTTGTGTTTGACATGAAGCTGATGATAAATATCGGCTTCATTTTTTCTTTTAGGATATCCTTGGTTTTCTTTATACCTTCAAGCATATAGTAGATGCATGGGTCGTCGATATTGCAAAGAAGTGTATAACCTATCAGGACTGCGTCTATGGTATCTTCCTGCATAACCTTTACAAGTGCTTCAGAAAACGCATCGGCATCATATGAGAGAGTAACGGTCATATCAAGGGGATTGGATATGTTGGCATATGACGGAAGTTTATCTTTCAGATAATCTGCAAGCTCTTTGGAAAAATCCGGAAATTCGATACCTTTAAATGCATCTGCAGATTCCGATATAAGAGCTGTCTCACCTCCGGAAAGATTCAAAGAAGCAAAGTGGCTGAAATTATCCGGGAGATTCATGTTTGAAAGAGAAGTAAGTATGTAAATCAGTTCTTCCAGATCATCGGCTCGGATAACGTTATATTTTTTCAGTAAAGACATAAATTCATCATCAGAGAAACTCTCAGAGCTTCCGGTATGATTTCTGGCTATGAGTCTGGATTTGTCGTTAGAGCCGACTTTGATAAGCGCGACACGTTTGTTTTTCTCATAAGCCTTTTTAAGTGATGTCTCAAAATCCTGGAGGGACTCATCTTTTATTGCATCTATATACATACCGATAACTCTGGTTTGTTCGTCATCAATCAGGAAATCGATAACATCGGAAAGCTTTATTGCACAGGCATTTCCTATGGATATGTTATAGGAAAAGAGAGTGTTCTGGTTATCCATAAGAGAGAGGGATATCATACCGCTCTGTGATACAAATCCTATGCTTCCTTTTCTGTCTCTGTCTTCCGAAAGAAATGCAAAAGCATCGATACCGTTTACGAAATTCACAAATCCGGCACAATTAGGACCGAGTATATCGATGTTTAGTTCTCTGGATACACGCAGGAGTTCTTTCTCAAGTTCCTTATCCTCATCGAAGTGAGTCTCGGAAAAACCGCTTGCAAATACTACGGCAGACTTAACATTCTTTTTTGCTCCTTCATAGAGCAGGTCGATTACGGTATGCTTGTTCGTAGCTATTACCATAAGATCTATATCACAGGGAATATCACCGATACTGTTGTAGCAGGGCTTTCCGTTCAAAGTCTCTCTTTTCTTATTAACATAGAATACACGACCTGAGTCATCGATGGCCTTTTCCAGTCTTTTTACTACAGCACCCCCGAAACCTTCGGATTCATTGGCACCTATGACTGCGATAGTCTTTGGATTAAAGAATTGTTTTAGATTCATGATATTTCCTTGCCTGTTTATCGTTTTTCGAATTTGATTTGAATAGCTTCATCGATGGTTCCGTCTTTGAAAAGGTTAACTTCATCAGCAAACTTTCTTAGCATCAAGATGTTAAATCCTTTTCCTTTTTTCTCTTCATCAGTGAGAGCTATGATTTTAGTACTTTCGTTTTGATACTTACCGTAAGTATACAGATAGGCATCATTAAGAATCAGGAAATAATCTGCTTTATTAAGAGTCGGATTATTGATGATATCATTTTCTGTATTTATCTTTATTACGCAGGAAGACTCTCCGCCTCGCATCTGTGATCCGTAGAACGGATAAAATGAAGCCGCATATCCATTAAGTTCGCAGGCAATCATTATTATCTTTCCTATAGTCTGGGCACCATCTCCACCAAGCCCCATTATCAGTATAGAGTACATATTCCCTCCGCTATCAGATGAATCTGCCGCATTTTAATATCTTGCTGACGGTAACATTTATATATTCGACATTCTCTTTGACGCTCATGTGATTATTGGTCGGACATGGGGAGAGAAGTTCGAGCAGATGAAATCCTCCGTTAGTCATATAAGATTCAAACATTTCCTTCATATATTTTCGACAGTTATAGATATTTTCACGATTACTGAGAGTTTCACGCGCCAGAAACGGAATATCCATATTTTTCAGAAGAGGTACGATATCAAAAGCTTTTTCATCAAATGCTGATGGCGGGATTTGGCCACCTGTCATAGCAAAGAGCCCGTTGTTTGTTACTATGCAGAGAGCATCGTCATTTCTATGTGCTGCGTGAATCATTTCGTTAGTCCCAATGGCATATGCGGCACCGTCTCCCATATATGAGATGACTATCTTATCATGCTGAACCTTCTTGATTCCGTTACAGACAGGAAGGACTCTGCCATGCGGACACATTACCGCGTCATATCTAAGTTCATCGATCAGAAGTGAGCAGCATGCCACATCAAGTCCGACTATGATTTTGTTTTTAATATTCAGTTCATCGATGGTCTGGTCTATCAGCATCATTGCTGTGCGATGACCGCACCCCGGGCATTGCATGTCATACATTATTTATCACCTCGGAATATACGATTTCATCTACGGTCGGACAGGTTGACATCGAGTGTATGGTTTCAACAGGCACTCTAAACTTTACTGCATATTCAATATCTTTAGTCATCTGCTTAAGTATGTTCAGTTCAACACAGACAAATTTTTTCACATGGCCTGAAGCAATTATTTTTGCAAATGTTGACGATGGGAAAGGATAGAGTGAAACTGGAGTTATAAGTCCTGCTTTGATTTCCTTATCGCGAAGAACATCTACAACTTCAAGACAGATTCGGTTACATGTTGAGAAGGCAACAAAGATGATTTCTGCATCTTCAGTACGGTATTCATCTGCCACCTGACAGTTTTTCTCAATGTCATCATACTTATCAGCAAGGATACGATCATAGTCTTTATTATGGTAGTAGACGTTTTGGATATATCTTGGAGGAGTATTTTCACCCGAAAGAACGAACTTCAGTTTCTTTCTGGCATAGTCACGAGAGAAGCTTTTAAGATCATAATATGCTGAGCCTTTGTCGAATATTTCATCCGGGATATCGACGTACTCCATGGTATGAGCTACATCGGAATCGTAAGTCACGATTACGGGATTCATGTATTTCTCTGCGAGTTCGAAAGCTTTTGCCGGAGCCTCTACACAATCTTTCATGGATGAACAGCTCAATACTATGCAATGATAGTCACCGTTGCCGCCGCCCTTGGTCATCTGATCATAGTCGCCCTGACTGCGGGGGATATCACCGAGGCCTGCGCCCTCACGCATTACATTTAATAAAACAAGCGGAACAAAATCACCTGCTGCATAGGAAATACCTTCCTGCATCAGAGAAAACCCGCATCCGCTGGATACAGTGACAGCTCTTGCACCGGCAATGGTAGCTCCCAATATTGTGTTGACAGCCGCAAGCTCGGACTCAGCTGCTACGAAAGTCCCGCCACGCATTGGCATTTCTTTCTCAAAAAACTCGTATACATCTGTTGACGGGGTAATAGGATAGCCTGCAAAAAACGAAACCTTTGCGATAAAACACCCGTAGGCAAAAGCCTGATTACCGTTTAATAACTTTCTCATTCCAGTATTGCTCCAATGGATCCTATTCAAAAATGGTGTTCATTTTTGTAAAAATATTTTGACTATTGAACATTGTATGTAGAGGAGTGGCGTTTGTCAAGCATTTTCTGCTCTATAATTCAATGACCTGACCCGTTTCCAGAGATTTATGCGATGCGACTATGATTTTAAGCACATCGCGTGACTCCTCCGGGCGAACCGGCGGCTCGGTATCATTAATAACTGCCTCCAGGAATACCCTGATTTCATCGGCAAAACCGTCATTATCAGGAGCTTTGAAGTCCTCACCTTCGCTTCCGGCGGGATAAAGGCGGCTTGAAATTCTGCGCTCTCCCTTGATATTGGCACCCGCCTTTGAAATAAAGTCTATACTGCCCTTATCTCCGGTTACGATTATTTCTGCCGTAAACGGAAAATCTCCGGTCATCTCAAGAGAACACTCGCATACAGCCTGCACATCTTCCCACTTAAGACTCGTCGCAACATGATTCCAGCATCCGGACGGACTCTTCCAGCCGACAGCATATACTGATTTGGGCATACCGAATACAGAGTAGGCAAGATCGATGTCATGAACATTGATATCATAAAGCCCGCCGCCGGATTTTTCGGGATCCCTCTGCCAGGTGGACCAGGCGGGATGCTGACTCAGGCGTTTGGAAGAATACATGTGAATGCGGCCGAGAGTCCCGGCTCGTATCACATCAGCAATTCTGGTAAAATCGGACATATAGCGCAAAACCTGCGCAGCCATGAATTTAACATTATTCTTTTTGCAGGCATCATACATCCTGTCAAAAGCTTCGACAGACAGAGCCAGCGGCTTCTCGCAAAATACGTGCTTGCCCATATTTGCGGCTTTTACCGTATACTCTTCATGCGTGAATGTCGGAGTGCATATATCTACGGCATCAAATCCCACTTCAGTTTCCGCTTCTTCAAGTGTCTCGAAGAACCGGCATCCGACCCTTGCCGCAGCTTTCATACCCGAACCGGGATGACCAACCACCGCGACGATTTTCCCGATGTTTTTAACTTCTTCATTCTGAAATGCATTTATGTGACAATCTGCTATGTATCCGCTGCCTTTCAAAGCGACTCTTATCATACTCTCACCTCGTTTCCGTAATAAAAGCTTATGATAATTATATCATTATTCCTGTAATATTGTTTTTCAATGATGACTGCAAGTATCTGAATGAAGAAAGGGTAATAACACAGAAAGCGGATATTAAGACTTTATGAAGAATTTCTTTATTTGCTATTCAAATTCAGTCCTGTACTCTATAATGTATCCGTTATATTATGGTTAACTGGAGTGAGGAACGAATCTTAAGAGGATTGGAATTATAATATCTGCTGCAGCTGTGATGCTGGCATTAACAGGATGTGTTGAACGAGAGATAGTAATCAATAAGACGATTAAAGAGGTTCCGGATGTTACCATCAAGGACGACATTGAGATAGACTGGGAACAGGTCATGGATGACTGTGAAGCAGCTCTTGATCCCGAAGAATTTCCTTATGGTCTTTATCTCGACTTTTCGGTTCATGATGATGAGAACTATACGGAGATTATATGGCCGGTAAAGTCCGAATGTCCGCTTGATGAGATGCCGAGATACGCGGAGGCATTTGCGAAAGCATTCAATGATGCTGTCGCTATCCAGGATTTCAGCGTTGCACCGAGCGACGATGGTTACTACGGCGGATACTGGGATGAACACGATATGGATGCTCAGGTTTATTACGAGAGGGATATTATGGATCCCGACAGGTATTATGTAAATCAGATAGTTCCTGCCGGAAGCAATGATCCGATTATGCTTAATCCGAATGCAACATATGATGAATAATCGTAAGGAATAACATTTGATGAATAAGAGAACATTATTTAAAAAAGTGTCGGTGACTGTACTGATGATTGCCTGTGCTATTATCACTGCGGTGTCACCGGCATTTGCATCTGAAGTAAAAAGCGGTCCCGGATACCGGGAATATTTCCAGGGTGAAGAACTGAAAATGCTGGCTAACCAGACCGACAGCCAGATGATGAGTTTTATTATCACAACGCAAAACGGAGCGGTAATAGTAATAGACGGCGGAACTTCAGGGGATGCGTCTCATCTGAGAGATGAACTTGCAAAGAAGGGTAATCATGTAAATGCATGGTTTATTACACATCCTCATTCGGATCATGCCGGGGCACTTACACAGATAATAGAAGAAGGCCCGGGAGCTCTTACCATAGATGCGATAGTGTATAACTTTGCAGATCCTGCATGGTATGCCGCAAATGAGGGATACAGAGCTGATTTCGTGGAAAGAGTACGCGCCGCTATAGGAAATTATGCCGACCGTCTTCATGTGATGCATCGTGGAAGCGAGTTTGAATTTGACGGTGTTCATATAACGTGTATGAATGATCCGTATCTTGTTGCCAATAATTCCATCAATAATTCATCCTGCGTCCTGAAGGTCGATATGGGCGGAAAGAGGATAATGTTTTTAGGAGACATGGGAGAAGATGTGGGGAATATGTTCCTTGCGGATCATGCCGGAGAAGATCTGAAATGTGATATAGTTCAGATGGCACATCACGGACAGAACGGAGTGGGACGGAATTTCTATGAGGCTCTGTCTCCTGTAACATGTCTCTGGTGTGCACCGGGATGGCTTTATGAAGATTACAATGGTCTGTACAGAACAAATGAAGTCCGTTCGTGGATGAAGGAAATCGGTACAAAGGTCAATCTGAGTATCAAAGACGGAGATAAGACATTAAAATAGATTTGAGAAAATATACCCATAAACAGGAGGAGAGCCGGTACATTGTACCGGCTCGAAGTATTATGAAAAAAATCTTGTAATCTATCTGGCAGATTTCTCTTGTTTACTGTCTTTATTATATGAGTAAATAATGTCCACATTATTCAAAAAGTGTAAACTGATTTCGAAGAGTTTATGAACAAACTGTTAACAAACCGCCGTTTTTTACGAAATATTTACGATAGAGCATTCTTTGTTATTTTATGGTAAGATGTAGATATGTTAGAGAATAAGACAAAATCATGGTTCAGAAAGAGTGATGCATTGCTGGCAGCGTTCCTTGTGCCGGTGTTTGTATTACTCATTATTTATGCGCAGAGGGGTATATATCCTTTCGGGGACCGTATATATCTCAGGATGGATATGTATCATCAGTATGCTCCGTTTATGTCGGAGTTCAGAAACAAGCTGGTCGGAGGAGGCTCTTTGCTCTATTCATGGGACATAGGCATGGGCGTGAATTTCGTTCCGATTTATGCATACTATCTGGCAAGCCCGTTTAACTGGCTTTTAGCTTTTGTTCCGCGCGGATACATCCTGGAATTCATGGATTACGGAATAATATTGAAGACAGGCCTTGCCGGTCTTACGATGGCATTTTATCTTCAGAAACATTCCGAGAATTCTAATTTTGCTCCTGCGCTGTTCGGGATTTTCTATGCTTTGTCAGGATATATGGCAGCCTACTCATGGAATATCATGTGGCTTGACTGTATCGTTCTGTTCCCGCTTGTGTGTCTGGGCATAGAAAAGATAGTAAATGAAAAAAGAGGACTTCTTTATGCCGTAACACTGGGGATATGCATAGTATCCAAT
>JAGHSD010000021.1 GCA_018066045.1 Candidatus Darwinimomas equi
TCGATCTCTGCACCCTGCTTACCGATAACTACACCCGGCTTAGCAACATGGATGATGACCTTAAGTCTGTCAGTGGTACGCTCGATTTCGATGTTTGATACACCTGCTGAGAAGAGTTTCTTCTTTAAGAACTCTCTGATCTTGTAATCTTCAACCAAGCAATCAGCGAAATCTGCATCTGCATACCATCTGGAATCCCAATCTTTAATTACACCGACTCTTAAGCCGTGTGGATTAACTTTCTGTCCCATATTGGCCTCCTATTATCTCTTGTCAAGCACGATAGTGATATTGCTCATTCTCTTCTCGATTCTGTAAGCTCTACCCTGTGCTCTTGGTTTAACTCTCTTCATGATTGGACCATCGCCTGCCCAGCACTCTGCTACGTACAGGTCTGCCTGGTTCAATCCCTGATTGTTCTCTGCATTTGCAATTGCCGATTTAAGTAACTTCTCAATAACGCCTGAAGCATATCTTGGGCTGTATTCAAGGATACCAACTGCTGTTGCAACATCCTTACCCCTGATAGCATCGAGTACGAAACATGCTTTCTGTACCGGAATTCTTGCATAAGAAAGCTTTGCAGATGGTCTCGTATCCTTCACAGCGTTTCTTTCTCTCTTAATCCGGGATCTATGTCCTTTTGACATTTGTGAAACCTCCTTTCGCCTTTCTTATTATTTAGCTGATGCTTTCTTCTCGTCAGCACGGTGGCCATGGTATGTTCTTGTTACTACGAACTCACCGAGCTTATGACCAACCATATCTTCAGTTACATATACCGGAACGTGCTTTCTTCCATCATGAACGGCGATCGTATGACCAACCATTGAAGGGAAGATAGTTGAACGACGTGACCATGTCTTTATGACTGTCTTCTGTCCGGACTTGTTGAGCTCTGCAATCTGCTTTAATAATGAAGCATCTGCAAACGGTCCTTTTTTAAGTGAACGTGACATATTCTTTCCTCCTCCCTGATTATTTAGCTGATTTACCATTACGACGATGGATGATAAGTTTATCTGACTGCTTGTGACCCTTACGTGTCTTAAGACCAAGTGCCGGCTTACCCCATGGAGTAGATGGACCCGGCCGACCGATTCCGGCCTTTCCTTCGCCACCACCGTGCGGATGGTCATTCGGGTTCATAACAGAACCGCGGACTGTAGGTCTCCAACTCATGTTGCGCTTACGACCTGCCTTACCGTAGTTAATAAGTGAATGCTCACCGTTTCCTACGACACCGATCGTTGCGCGACAGATGATCGGAACCATTCTCATCTCTCCTGAAGGAAGACGAAGTGTTGCGTACTTTCCTTCCTTAGCCATGAGCTGTGCTGCGTTTCCGGCTGAACGAACAAGCTGTCCGCCCTTGCCCGGATAAAGCTCGATGTTATGAATCTGAGCACCTACCGGAATCTGCTCGAGTGGTAAGCAGTTACCGACTCTTGCTTCTGCCTCAGCTCCGCTCATAACTTCCTGACCAACCTTAAGTCCTTCCGGAGCCAGGATGTATGCCTTCTCGCCGTCTGCGTAGCAGATAAGAGCGATGTTAGCTGTTCTGTTGGGATCGTACTCGATAGCAACAACCTTTGCTGCGATGCCGTCCTTTGAGTTTCTCTTGAAATCAATGATTCTGTACTTTCTTCTTGAACCGCCGCCGCGGTGTCTTACAGTGATCTTGCCCTGATTGTTACGTCCTGAGTTCTTCTTTAAAGACTCAACGAGGTTTTTCTCCGGTGCTGACTTTGTAATCTCTGCGAAGTCATAGCCTGACATTCCTCTTCTGGACGGAGTATAGGGGCCATACTTTTTAATTCCCATTATAGTTTCCTTCCTGCACATAATGTTCGTGCATTTTTATTAAGTATTCAAGGTCACAGACCTTCTACTATGTCGATCTCTTTGCTGTCAGCTGTAAGCTGTACGATCGCTTTCTTTGACTTTGCGGTCTTTCCGACTACCAGACCACGACGCTTTTTCTTTCCGTCGAGATTTATCGTGTTAACCTTATCTACCTTGGTTCCCGGGAACATTTTCTCAACTGCTTCCTTGATCATAACCTTGTTTGCATCCGGATGAACCATGAAGGTATACTTCTTTGCAACCATGCCCGTCATACTCTTCTCTGTGAGAACCGGACGAAGCAGAACATCGTAATACTGAATGTTAGCCATTATGCATATACCTCCTCTATAGTATTGATAACTGACTTCTCAGCAACAACTGTGTCATACTTCAGAATGTCGTATGCATTGAGTGTGAACGGAGGTGCCAGCTGAACTCCCTTAAGATTTCTTGTTGAAAGCATTGTGTTCTTTTCTCCCTCAGGGCAAACAACAAGTGCCTTCTTAACTCCGAGATTGCTGAGTGTCTTTGCCATCTTTGCTGTCTTGATCTCTGTCATTGCGAAATCATCAACAACTTTGAACTTTCCTGCTGCAACTCTTGATGAGAGTGCGCACTTAAGTGCAAGTCTCTTTTCCTTGCGGTTAAGAGTGATTGTATAGTCACGTGGAACCGGTGCGAATACTACGCCGCCATGCTTCCACTGCGGAGCTCTGGTTGAACCCTGACGTGCATGTCCTGTGCCCTTCTGTCTCCACGGCTTGATACCACCACCGGAAACTTCTGAACGTGTCTTAGCCTTCTGTGTGCCCTGACGCTTGTTTGCAAGCTGAGCAACAACTGCCATATGTAAAATATGCTCGTTAACTTCTACTCCGAATACGGCTTCATTAAGATCTAACTTGCCGCCTTCTCTTCCTTCAATATCATATACAGATACGTTAGCCATTTCAGTTCCTCCTTTCCCTCATCAAGCCTTTACGGTTTCTTTCAGAGTAATAAGAGCCTTCTTCGGTCCGGGTACTGAACCCTTAACAAGAATAAGGTTCTTCTCTGTGTCGATTCTGACAACTTCGAGATTCTGAACTGTGATCTGCTTAGCACCCATATGTCCGGGCATTCCTTTACCCTTTCTTACGCGGCTCGGATCTGCTGATGAACCGTTAGAACCCTGATGACGATGGAACTTGGAACCATGAGCCATAGGTCCTCTGTGCTGACCGAATCTCTTGATAGCACCCTGATAGCCTTTACCTTTTGAAACTGCAGTAGCGTCAACCTTGTCGCCTGCTGCAAAGATATCAGCCTTGATTTCATCCTTAACTGAATAATCAGCTGAATTCTCGAATCTGAACTCACGAAGGAATCTTCCTACAGGATAAACATCTCTCTTTGCACCGTTTGCCTTCTCAACAACTTCACTCTCGATACCAGCCTTTGCAAGCTGTCCGGCTACCGGCTTGGTTACGAGCTTAGCTCTGACGCTGCCGAATGCAACCTGAACTGCCTCGTATCCGTCGTTCTCTGCTGTCTTTACTGTAGTTACTACACAAGGACCAGCCTGAAGAACTGTTACAGGGATTAACTGACCGGCTTCATTGAATACCTGAGTCATACCCACTTTTGTTGCAAGTATTGCTTTCTTCATTTTTTCTCTCCTTACTTCCTACAAGCGGAGCACTGACTTTCGTGCTCTTTATATTGGTAGGGTTTTTTGTTTCGTTGTTACCTTTGCTCTTTCCTTCAGCCGCAGATTATTTCATCTTTATATCAACATGAACTCCTGCAGGCATCTCAAGTCTTGAAAGTGCGTCGATTGTCTTCTCACTCGGAGCGATAACATCGATGAGTCTCTTATGAGTTCTCTGCTCGAACTGCTCTCTGGAGTCTTTGTACTTATGAACTGCTCTCAAGATCGTAACTACTTCCCTCTTGGTTGGAAGCGGAACCGGACCTGAAACCAGAGCACCTGTCTTCTTAACAGTATCAACGATCTTAGCTGCTGAACTGTCAACCAACTGATGATCATAAGCCTTAAGTGTGATTCTCATTACCTGACTTGCCATAAAAAAAGTCGCCTCCTTTTCGAACTTTCGGTTCAACAAGTGGTGACTGTACACATGCCCGTGCGTGTCCATATCGGACCCATTTTTTGCCCGGCTTAAACCAGGCGCACGTTTTCCGTTTGCGTGAGTTTCTCCTATAAAGGGGACTTGCGCATGTTTCCTGATATGCTGTACAGTGACTTGTCGCCATAATGCATAAATGACCTTCGCTCCACGAAGTTCCCTGCAAGTGCTTCGTACTTGTTGCACCCACAGCAATTTTCGTTTCGTAGCTATCTAGTCACAGCTTGTCCATAATAACAAAAAAAAGTGCCCTTTGCAAGCACTTTTTTAAATTTTTACAACTTTCCCGGGCGTGTCGCAGATATTTAGTTCCGGCTCCCGTTTTTGCCACAATATGTAGTCTTTCAGGCTATTTCAGTTCTATAATGCTATCGCTCATCTCAACTGCAGCCGGGCGATGCGTTACAGCCACGCATGTCACTCCCGGGATATCCTTTATATTAGAAAGAACTCTTCGTTCGGTCTGAGCATCAAGCGCTGATGTAGCCTCATCAAGTAAAATGACAGGCTTCCCACTGAGTACTGCCCGTGCTATGGAGATCCTCTGGGCCTGACCTTCCGAAAGTCCGAGGGCATTTTCCCCGATGCGTGTATCCAGCCCGTCGGGAAGCTCTCCGACGAACTTATCCATATCTGCGGTCTTTACGGCATTCATAAGTTCTTCGTCTGATGCCTCCGGTCTGGTAAGCAGCAGATTCTCCTTTAAAGTACCGCTGAAAAGCATATTCCCCTGCGGGACATAGGCAAAAAGGTTCCTTGTACTGCGGTCGATCTGAAGTTCTTCGTTGCCTGTTTCTTCTATATATAATCTTCCGCTGTCCGGTCTGTATACTCCCGGCATCAGTTTAAGTAAAGTAGACTTTCCGATTCCGGACTGGCCGGTTATCGCACAGAATGAACCCTTTCTGATTTCGAAGCTGACATCCTGAAGAACATTCTCCTGATCCTGGGCATCTTCATATCTGAAGCAGATATTCTCGCCTTTAATTGATATCATCTTTTCGTACACGGTTTCTGCATCTACCGGAGCAATGGCACTATCCGGCGTGTCGTCAGCATTTAACTCGTAAATTTCCCTGATACGCTCCGCGCTTCCGACTGCCGCCGAATACTTCGGGATGATTCCGGACATGCTGATGAGCGGGCTTTCTATCCTGGCAAAAAGCTGAACCATGGCTATCAGGGTACCGAAGGTCATGACCCCGGACCTGATGTTGACCGCACACCATACCAGCACGCAGAATTCTCCGATGAGGAAAACCGCATTCAGTCCGCCGCTGGTCAGGAGGCCGAGATTCTTTCTCCTGAGCTGAAGTCTGTACCTGTCTTCAAGTGCCTGATTCTCTCTTTTCTCAATTTCCTCCGCCGCATCAAGTGCCTGGATGACGAAAAGTCTTGATATGGACTCCTGTATGAATGAATTGACTCTTGCGTTGGCTTCTCTTGTTTTCTTGTGAAGCTCCCTGATCCGGTCGCGAAGCAGCGCCGAAATAATTATCAGTACTATTCCCGCGATGCACAGTACTACCGTCATCTTTATATCTAACTGACCCATGATTATGACCGCCGATATCAGCTGTGTTAATATCCCGAGCACTCCGGGAATCAGTGAAATCAGGCCTGAATCAACCGTGTTTACATCGGCATTCATCCTGTCCAGCAGATTTCCGCTGTGATAAGAAGAAATCTTCTGATAGTCCGTATATAAAACCTTATGCATCAGGACCGTCTTCCAGCTGCGGTCCATCCTGTAGCTGATTTTTTCCGCAAGATGCCGTCGAAACAGCCTGATGGCAAGTGATACAAGCACCATTACCGCAAGTATGATCACAGTCAACCGGAGATCTTTTCCGTTCGCTCCGGTCGCTGCATCGATAACATCCCGCGATGCGAGAGAATACCGTACGCTGATGTATGCCCCGGCCATAGTCAGGACAGTAAGAATAACAAGCGAAGGAATATATCTCTTCACCTGCTTAAACAGCCATGAAATTGTGGAATGGTCTTTGGTCATTGTGTAAGTTTGTGTGGGTATATTGTAGGACATGTTGAGGAAAAAAACAATAAAAAGCAGACAGCTTATGTGCCTGCAGGATTTAAAAATGTAATTCGGGCCTGGCAATAACTGCCAGGCCCGTATTATGCGGAATTAATAATTACTCTGTTCTTCGTCTGAGCTTTCCGGGAATTGCCAAGGATTACCAAAAATAGACTTTTCTTCATTAAGTAATACTTCGGCTCCTGCTTCTAATGAGCCACACACAACCGAAGAATAAACAAATTCAACGAATGTTGCTTCCGGATGAACATATTCTTTTTTTTCAGTATTACTCCTCATACCCACGCATTATACTACATATCATATACAATCGTCAATTAACAAATTACTAAAATGCCACTCCATCTTCAGCATTTGTGATATTCTTATCCCTTTCAGCAGTGTACTCTTTTCTCATTTCAGTAATCCAGTTCAGGTATTCCCGCGGAGATGGTGCAGCTTCATACAGGATCAGCTTTTCCTCTGCTGTAGTGTAATTCAGGAAATAGTCATATGTGAAATTCTCATTATTTCTGGCTGCTTCGAAAGGATTCTGTTCCGAAACGCCCCCGGAATCGTCTTCTTCTCTGTCATCTTCTTCCACAGGTGTAACAATCTCAGGGACTGTTTCATCTTCAGGCCTGTTATCCGTTGACGTTTCTTTCTCTGCTGCAGTTTCTTTCTCTGCTGCAGTTTCCTTTTCTGCTGTAGTTTCTTTCTCTGCTGCAGTTTCCTTTTCAACTGCATCACCCGATGTTTTTTCCGTACTGCTCTTTGAGGTATCATTGAGAGTGTTTTTTCCGGTTTTACCATTTGAAGAATAATCAATACTGCTATTATCAAACAGTGCCTCTTCATCCTCGGCTTCCATAATAAACATCTCTTTTGCCTCAGCTGCGCTTTCAGTCTTCTCAGCTTCCCCTGATTTATCAATACCCGGATTACTTTCTTCTCTGCCAATTGCACTGGGTTCCACTGTATCATCCTTGGACGGAGAGATTATCATCTCCCCATCCGTAATTTCTGTTTCCCGGCAATTGCCCGAATCCCCTTCATATGAACTTCTCGGAATTATATTTTGACTCCCTGATGATTGCTGCACTACATACTCCGTTGATTCATTTTTTTCCGCACATTTATTAACGCACACTATCAGGAGTATAAAAACCGCCAGCCCAATTAATATAATAATTACTTTTTTCATGGCTTACTCTCTTGTTATTCCGGTACCTTGTATGAATTTGAAACAATACCTGTGCCTTCTGGCAACTGAAGAACCGAAGATCTCAGTTCTCCCGTCAAATTAACCATTTTGCCCGGAAGTTCTATTTTGTAGTTGTTATATTTAATGGCAATAAGATACGTTGTGCCCGGTTTGTCCACATAGGACTGTCCGTATTCTTTGATCAATCCATCTGAATTTATTTTAAATCTGTGGTATTTATCACCAATATATTGTTCGCTGCAGGATTCCCATCTGATATCTGCTATCAAATCAATTCCTGATACTCCTGATGACAAGTATTTGTATCCATCCGCATTCCCAAATTCAAATCTGTATCTGAATCTCAATACATTATTGTCAATTACACCCACTTTGCTTGAATATGTAAATGCATAATACAGTATTCTATATCCGCCGTTCTCCTTATCAAACAGAGGTACCCATCCATATCTTGATGATGTTGTCACGCGATCAGCTCCATCATCCATCAGTAAAATACCCTCTGCATCGCTTGGACTGCCGATAAGTCCCGGTGTCCTTATTAATCCAACTCCGCCGTACTTATTGGCAGCACTCTTATCAACTACATGACCGGAAATAAACGTGAATGATTTACAATCAACAGTATGTCCGTTCAGGTTGAACTCGATATCAGCAGCATTCATATAATCCGTATCCGGATGAGATATATCCTTCAGCAATATGATCTGATCTCCCGGAATTGAATCATGGAACGCATATTCAAGTTTTTCGTACTTCATATTCGTTCTTGTATTCTCAGCTTCCGCATTAACAGGATCATTGTAAACGACTTTATGCGGATACTTCGCTCTCGTTTTCTCATCCTTGTTTTCCGTACAGATATAATCTTTATCGCAGAAATCCGTCACATGCTCTTTATAAATTCCGCCTCTGAGGACTATCCTGGCATCACTGCCGGATGCTGACAGATGTCCGTATACTCTTGCTCCATCACTGAATATCTCGATGAGTGCTTCATCCTCTGCCTTAATATCGCCTGCTATGTCCACGCTCGGAGTTGCCCGATTTATATGAAGCTCTGATCCATACCCTGTTACGGATATCGCCACGGATTCATCCTCGGATGCAGTTGCAATCTTACCGTTGTACATATCAAGCTTCGCATAATCACTCAGGGAAATGCTTCCGGTCAATGTGTTTCCGCCTAAATCAAGCGATATCATATCTCCGCCTATCCTATTTACAGTTACATTTTCCTCGGTATCCTTAAGCAGTGTTACTGCTGCTATATCCATAGGACGTACTCTGTATGAATAGATATCATCAAAAGGTGCCTGAAGCGAATTGTATGTATACTCTGTACCACTCTGTAATGTAATCTTTGCAACCGGATCTTTGGCTCCGAGAGTCCACGGATAATCGGTCTTTGTAGACTTGTCCGTGTTCTCAACCCAGTCGGGTTTCTGAGGGCTCAGAGTGATATTGTATCCTGGCTGTTTACGCTTTGTTTCAATATCATTCTTTGTATCATCATCATATATACCGCTGTTTACATGCAGTTCCGGATTCCCTGACAATACTTCATAAACAATCTTTTTAAAGCTGCCCTCTTCATATACAGTCTCTCCGCCACCTGATTTCAGATTAATATCCGTATATGTTCCGCGATCACAGATCAGCTTTCCGCCATTCTGCTCTACTGTAAGACCGGTGTATTTTGCTCCGTTAAAAGTAAGCTCACCGCTTGCTTCAACTATGTTCAGACTATCAGTTCCCTCGATATTTACACCATGTCCGAGCAACAGACTTCCACCTTCAATACTGAACAGTTTTCCGCTTCCTGTAATAGTAGAATATGCGTTTGAATCATTTACAATCAACGGTACTTTCTGAGAACTTACTGTAATTGCAGCATTTGTCGGACTGTTTACAGTAATGGTATGCTTGTTTAGTTCAAAATAAACATCCGTTCTTTCATCATCTGCATTAAATTCAACCCTATCACTGTCTCCTATCGTTATATCTTTCAGCAGCCAAATATTATCCGCATCTTCATCAGCGCTGGCTTTTTCAAATGCTTCTTTAAGTGATGTATGATATGTATCGGGTCTTGCTATTCCATCTATTACCTTGTAACTCACATATGCAACCGGATCCCCGAGTGTCCACGGATACAGATCTTTTGTTAAATCATCTGTATTTGTTACCCATCCCGGCTTCAATGGATTCAGAATGATATTGTATAATAGTGCTCTCTTGGCTTCGATATACTCCTTTGTAAAGTCATCGTATACACCTCCGTTGATAGAGCATACCGGAGAGGTATTCTGAGGTTCATAGATAATATGTGCATACTTTCCGTCTGTTAATGTAATGCTGCCTGCCGACGGCTCCAGTTTAAGAGCAGTAAATGTTCCCGACTTAAACTCAGTATAACTGCCGGGGCCGTTCTGCTCAAATATCAAATCATCTGTAATTCCTTTGATGCTGATACTGTCAGCAAGTGTCAGTTCTGCTCCGTTATCAAACAGTCTTCCGGTTCCTTCTATCTCACCGTTTTTAACAGTAATATCGATTCCCTGGCCTACCGTGATTGCAGCCCTCAGAGACTCTGCTGTCAATCCTATTGAGAGTGTATGTGTACCGAGGTCAAATGTATAATTCTTCGTTCCCGGGATACCGTCTAACTTTTGTGCGACAGCCTCTTCTCCTGTTACTATCTGTGCATCCTTAAGCAGAGTGATCTGATAAGTAATCTGATAAGCTGCTGCATCCGCATTGGCTGTATCAAATGCAGCTTTAACAGATGCATGATATGTCGGATTCTTTACTGCTCCGGTCACATCCGCAAGATAGTCAACCCTTGCGACAGCACCGTCCCACTTTGCATAGAGCCAAAGTGGATTCGGGTCTGTATCAGCGATAGTGCGGGTTTCAAAAATCCACTTCTCACCCCAGTCCGGATTACCTGCAGCGTCTTTGTTTACTGTTCCGTCTTTGGTGTACCATGCATCGAAGGTAACTCCTTCTTTAGTCATGGCTGCTGGTTTTATTACTCTTTCACCGATTGAAACAGTCTGATCTTCTGGTGCAGGTGTGCCACCCTTGGCATCGAATTTAACTACTCTGCCCCTGTCGATCGTCCACGGATGAGATGCCAGACCTGATTTCTTCCAACAGTAACCTGCGGGAAGTCCTACATTGTCAAATGCAGTCTTGGCCTTCTCTGTATAGAAGCCTCCGGTTATATTTAGTTTGTCCTCTTCTGATGCAGGCTTAGGAATATTAGTTCCACCCGAAATATAACCTCCGGTGATTCCACCGGTGATTTTACCGGTCTGCGGATTATTGACATAGACAACATTTCCGTTATCACCACCAGCTTCTACAGTTCCTCCGCTTATACTAAATGCACCATATTGATTAAAGCTGATAACATTTGTGGCGGCTGTTATTGCTCCAGCGGTAATATTGACACCACCGCCTTTTTGAGTCTGCGAGTCATCATTTACCTTAAAGGCAGTCTTTAATGAGTATATCGTCCCCGCACCCTTGACTGAAAGTGTAGATCCACTGTCAACAGTAAACACTGCAGTATCTACCAAATGTTCTGAGATATCGTAATCTGCAAGATTCAGGGTCATGTCATTTTTGACATCATATGTCCCATACGGCTGACCTGACACCGGTTGTGCATTCAGTGAAGATATAAAATTATCCAACAGTTTCACGCTGATAGAAACATCGATATAGTCTCCGGCTATTCCGTATATCGCCTTATTCGCCTCGTCTAAAGCCTCTTTAAGAGTCTTGTAATCCTTATCGATCACGACTTTGATCGGCTGATCCACCTCGGTTTTCAGTTTGCCTTCGATCTTGAGATGAACTCTATCCTTCCAGTTTGCCTTCAGATTATAAGGCTTATTGATTACTGTGGTTTCGAAATTGAAATCTGCGTTTCCGTCCTTCCAGCTTGACAATACATAATTCTTGTCGATCGGAGTATACTCACTTGGAACCGGCTTTCTCGCTTTTCCTCCTTCATCTATCCACTGAGCATCCGGAACTTTTGAAGTTATCTTTTTAGCATCTGTGTTTCCTGTGTCGAATGTAACCTTATACCTGTATTCTGCGGTAAACAGAGTATCCTTACTTGCTGTATAGGACTCTCCGCCCTGATACAGAAGATTATTGGCATCACATCTCCACCCCTTGCATTCACTTCCGTTGCCCTTATTTGGACGCGCTTCAACAGTTATGACAGTTCCCTTGGGGACATAAAATGCCTCCGGTACCGCAGATCCACCCTTGGAATCATATTCTATCCTGACCATTTCATCTTTAGGCTTATTTCCTTTTTTGCTGTTAAACAGCAGTTCGAATAAACCAGCTGTTATTGCAACAGCTGCAATAGTACATCCGGTGATAGCCAGCGTTTTCAGACTCACCATCGTCTTTGCCTTTAATAAAGCATATGTTACTGTAACCGTAATAGCTGTACCGGCAGTGATGACAAATATCTCTTTAAGTGCTTCCAGTGATCCGTGGTTCCAGTTGATATTTCCTCTCGCACTACCCGGATCTATCGCATAGTCTCCCTCACTGACACAGGTACTGGCTTCTGAAGCGCAGTCGAATTCGTCAACGCCCTGCATCTTGATACCACAGTCTTTGCCGTTGATGGTCGAATTATTAAGTTTCAGATCGACCTTTCCTCCGGTTTCCGGAGTTCCATATTCTGCTTTAAATGAATTGATACCATCATTTGTGGTTCCGGTTATGCGACTTCCGCCCTCGACCTTCAGTGTGACTGTCTTCGCTGCTCCTGACCCTGAAGCTGACGGGTTTACGGTTATTCCTGTAGTACCGGTTACCGTAGATCCTGTCACTGTCATCGCTCCGCCATCAACGCTCAGGGCTGCAGCGGCAGCGCTTGTAACAGTAAGACCACTCAATACTACCGTTCCGTCTTTGGTCTTTACAGCTGTACCGGCATTATTGATGACTTTTCCGTTTTTGACCGTTACATCTCCGCCCGTAATCTGAACAGCGCCCGAAAGCCTGCTTGCCGGATTTGCAGTGATGGTATGTCCGCCAAGATCAAGTATCAGTTTTTTGCCGGTTATCACGATCGGCTCATATACCGTTACATTATCAAGAACTTTAACTATCTCTCCCGGTAATGCCGCATCTACTGCATCCTGAATAGAAGAGAAGCTTAACTCCTTTCCGTCCCTTACTATCTTAGCGACTCTGTCTCCCCATCTTGCATAGAGCGTCATACCGGATGTGACCGCGTCACTTCCGAAGTTCCACTTTCTTCCCCAGTCAGGTGCTCCTGTTGCAGGATCCAGCGCGCCGCTCTTTGTAAACCATCCGTCAAAAATCTTTGTATCTGAAGGCTTATGAGCAAATTGCGGTTCTTCTTCTTTTGTGATTACATGACCGTGATCATAATATCTTACAAGATCCGCCGTAGAACCGCCTTCGAAGGTTCCGCCGTTGCCCTTAAATGTAACCGCATAATTATTGATACCTACAGAATAACGATATATTGCACCCGCACCATTATCTATAACTCCGTATCCATCGTGCAGCATTCCCATGTGGCCGATCGTCCTGCCCGGATACAGCGATGATGCATCGTTCGGAGATATGCTGAAGCTTCCTCCGGTTATATCTCCTGCAACACCTGTCAGTGAAGATATCTGAGTAATATCATACCTCACAGCACCCTGGAAATTACCGCCTGAGATTATGATGTCCTTGCTTGTTTCACTGACAAACTTGACCTCCAGTGCAGAACCGCTATTGTTATTGATACTTCCGTTCTTATCGCTGCTGCTGTCAAGTATACTAATCTTTCCTGCAGACTGAACTGCCGGAGCGCTTCTGTTTACAGTAATACTCTTACCGTTCAGATCAAGTGTTATATTTCCTGCAAATTCAAGTGTCTTTGCAGTCTGTCCTGAAAGCGGATAGCTGTTCTCAAGCTTCAGTGTGCCGCCCGTATGCTCATACGCATATTTAACGGCCTTTTCAAGATCGTTGAATGCCAGTGTCTTTGTACCCACTGTATATATAGCCGCCATATCTGAACTGCTGATTACCTCATAAGGATATGTACCGTCTTCAGTTCTATTCAGCCATACATATCCATCAGCAAGCTTCACAGCTGTTCCATTTACAGAAGCATATGCCTCACTGTCATACAGACCTCCTGCCAGAGTGATATTTCCGGTCTTTTCCTGAGATGCAGCTGCACTCATAGCGCCTCTGATTTTGCCTGCGATTATCTCTGCATCACCCTGTCCGACAGATATTGAACCGCCCTTGAGACCGGTATTGTTGATAAGCCCGTATGCCGTCTTATCAGCTGAATCTGTTATCGTCAGCTTTCCGGAACCTGATTTACTGATGAGACTTCCACGGGCTATAGATCCTGTCAGATTCTTACCTTTCAGATCCACAGTCAGTCCTGTCTCCAAATCAAATGCAAGCGTTTCATTTATATCGCAGTTATCCAGGAGTGTAAGAGCAGCCGTTCCCTCTGTAAATGCATTTGCTGCTGCCACCGCATCAGCGATAGAATTATAATTCTTCGTTTCTCCCGCATGTTCAAGAGCTGCCACGGCATGTGACCACTTTGCAAAGAGCTCTACATCACTCTTAATCTCATTATCAAAGCTCCACTTGGTTCCCCAGTCACCTGTCGATCTTCCGTCCTTCTCGAACCATCCCTCAAACGCCAGATCCTTAACATACGGAGTCACCTCTTTTGCCTTCTGTCCGTATTCTACGGGCTGCGGATTAACTGTCACATCCTTATTGAGCGTGTTAAATGTTACTGTAAACTTCCTGATGCTTACCTGCTTCGGATAAGCAGTCTGCGTCTCCGTATCAGTATTGTCTGTAACTTCGTATCCTTCTTTCAAGTATCCTTCAGAACTGATTACTCCGGATATCTCTTTTTTACCCGGTGCCTCGCTGTAGATACCACCGTAGATATCACCTGCAGGCTTCTGTCCCTGCTGAACATTTTCATAAACTATGCTGCCCTGATATCTTCCTGAACCTATGCTCAGTTTCTTTGAAGGATCGCTCATACTGATCACTATTCCTGATGATGCAGTATTGCTTAAGCTTCCTTCCGCTTCTGTTCCGTCCACTGAACCAACTCCTGTTTTGCCGTAAACAGTGAGATTTGCTCCGACAACAGATATAAGCGGCTGTCCGGCAACACTACCACTCAGTGCATAATCGTTAAGGTCTATCTCGACATTCTTATAAAGAACATATGATGTATTCTTCTCATAGTTATTAAGAAGTTGCAGGATTCCTTCATCCTTTGTATTTGCAAATGTTACCGCATCTTCAAATGTTGCAAAGTATTCTGTATGTTCAATCTGTTCTCCGCCCTGGCCTTCAGTCATCCATGTATATGAAGCAACCTTATCAGCATCATGTACTACGGCATACGGATAATCCTCGGAAGTTCTGTATATCCAGTCGGAATTCTCAGCCAGAGTGATATATGTTCCCGTACTCTTTCGGTCATATTCACCGCCATTCAAGGTGATAGTCGCATGAGCTGTATCAAGTGAACCTGTTGAGAAAGCACCCTTGATCTTGCCTCCGTTTATCGCAACCTTTGCACTCGAATTTCTGGAGCTATCATAATATACAGCACCTCTCCTGCCGGTTATATATCCTGATGCAATAGTCAGTGATCCGTCTGCGATGCTGATAGCATCTCCTGATTCATTGCTGTTTTCTATACGTCCTGTCGTGACTGTGCTGTCTTTGAGGATCAGATGTCCCTTACCCAGAATCCTAAGCAGAGCACCCTCTGTATTTCCTGTTATATCGTATCCGTTAAGATCAAGTGTAAGCTCTGCTTTCTTATCATTGAATTCACTCCATGTATGCTCTCCTGCCGGTATATCGACATTTGTCATGAGCTTCAGTACTGCATCCGGATATATTGCTTTTTCTGCCGCATCTTTTGCCGCATCTGACAGGTTTTCATACTGCTTTACTACAGTCTTGCCCTCAGCATCAGTATATGATACCTCTGCCAACGCATCTGCCCATGCTGCTCTAAGTGTCAGATTTTCTGTCACTACATCCGTATCAAAGTTCCACGGTTCATCACTCCATGTCTGCTCATCAATCTTTGCATACCATCCGCCGAGAACTTTATCCGTAAATGAAGCTTTCGGACGAATATCCTGTCCGATAGTCTTTCCATATTGAACTGTTACTGATGAAGGACCGTCAAGAGTACCGCCGTTAGCATCATATGTAACCTCATAGCTGGTTTCACTAAGTAGTACTACCCTATATGGATATGCATTCTTAGTAGTTGCATCCGTATTGTCAGCAACACCATATTCCGGATTGATAAATGTCTTTTCCGGCTTATCACTGTAGATACCACCTTTGATTGCACCGGTATATCCATCAGCTATTCCGCCTGCTCCCTCATATGAAAGCTTACCCTTTATCTCTCCGCCTGATATCTCAAGCTTCATACAGTTATTCCAGAATCCTGCTGCTATTCCATCAGTGCCTGCTATGATTCCGTCAGCGGGGGCAGTTATAGAACCGCTGATCATCTTGATGCCGTCGTAGTTGAAATCTGACCATATTGCATTGTATCCTTCGATTGCAACACCATCTATGATAAGTGTATCATCCTTTACAGTTTCATCTCCAAACAGTGCAACTGCATATGAATTACCGGATGTACTGTTGTTGATGATTCTTCCTCTTGCGGTATCACCCGTTGAAGAATCTGTGATCTTAAGACTCGTTCCGTCTACCCTGATTACACAGTCTGTCAGGCTTCCTGAGATATTCCGTCCATTAAGATCAAGCGTGATATTCTTATCTATAACAATTGTTGACGCTGCCTCTACAGTCTTATAAAGTGTTACTGTATCTGTATCTGCATCTGATGCTGACGCGAGAGCTGCAGTCAGACTCGTATAGTATTCCGGCCTGGTCAGTCTTGTTGATATGATACTTGCTTCTGCCTCATCCCACTTAGCGTGGAGAGTTATTTCTGCAGTTACGATATCTTTTTCAAAGTTCCACTTTTCTCCCCAGTTTCCTGATGTTGTTCCGTCCTCCTTGAACCATCCGCTGAATACCCATCCTTCAGCATAAGGTTTCTGTGGCTCAACAACCTTGGCACCATATTCTATTGTCTGTGGCTCAACTGTTACACCGTCTTTATGGGTGTGGAATGTTACCGTATACGTATTGGTGGTCCACTTAGCATACAGAGTTGTATCCTTTGTTATGGTATCTCTTTCGAAGTTCCACGGTTCTCCCCAGTTTCCTGATTCAGTTCCATCTTCTTTGAACCATCCGTCAAAGGTATATCCTTTTTCTGTCGGATCTTCCGGCTTTACGACTTTGCCGCCGTTAGCCACATACTGAACATCATAATAAGTGTCTCCATGTCCGTTCAGTTCAAACTCAACTCTGAAGGCCTGTCCTACCGTGTATGGATAGGCTATCTTTGTAGCTTCATCTTTATTATCCAGAACACCATAGCCTTCCGCCATATACGAACGTGCAGACTTGTCGCTGTAATATCCGCCTGTGATATTACCGTGATTGGTCATTGATCCTGCACCTGCATACTCTACAGAACCCTTGAAGTATCCATCGCTGATGTTCAGTGATACAACGCTGTTCCACCATGAAAGTGATGTACTGTACTCAATACCTGAAGCACTTATATATCCACCGCTGATATTGAGAGTATGATAATTCCAGTCGGAAACCACTCCGTTATAACCGGATATCGTTCCGCCTGTCATAGTGAATGCGTATTCATTTGTTTCATCATCAGCAGTCAGGATGACAGCATATGAGGCAGGATCAGTGCTTGTATTTTCTATCTTTCCTTCCTTGCTGATGGATGTATCTGTAACGGTAAATCCAGCATTTTCAACAGCGATGATGTATCTGTCATCATTTCCCGACAGAGTCTGACCGTTCAGATCAAGAGTGATGCTGTGATTTACGGTCAATGCTTCCGTCACTTCAAACGGTTTAAGGAGCTTTACAGTATCTCCATTCTGTGCTGCCGCAAATGCTTCCTCAGCAGTTCTGTAATATGTCGTATTCTGTGAATCAATAACAACAGCCGCTGCCTCTGACCACTTTGCGTGGAGAGTTACTGCTGCGGTTACGGTATCATTTTCAAAGCTCCACTGATCTCCCCAGCTTCCTGACTTTGTTCCGTCTTCTTTGAACCAGCCGTCGAAGAGATATCCGATTTCTGACGGAATTGGCGGTTCTGCTATCTTACCGCCATGTGCCACAGACTGACTTGCAATCTGTGCGCCGTGTTCATGCATATCAAAGGATACTTCATACTTATTCTGATCCCACTTTGCGTGGAGAGTCATATTACTCTTTACAGGATCTGTAGTGAAGTTCCATGCATTATCAAACGATCTGTCCTTGAACCAGCCTCCGAATGTGTATCCTTCTTCCTGCGGCGTCTCAGGCTGTTTAGCCATCTCACCGTACGGAACTGACTGAGTATCGATCTGCTCACCATGTCCGTTCATATTGAAGTAGACATTGTAGTTTTTCTTAGCCCACTTTGCGTAGAGAGTCATATCCGACTCTACAGGGTCCGTATCAAAGTTCCATCTGTTCGCACATTCAGGCTCCCTGAACCAGCCTCCGAATTCATATCCTTCTTCAGATACTGCCGATGGAGTCGATATGGTTGCCATCGGAATCACACTCAGAGTTGCCGGCTGTGGTTCTCCGTGTCCCTGAAGGTCAAAGCTTACTGTATAGTACCTCTCGTCAACTATGAAAGGATATGTTTTTTTATCTTCGTCGGTATTTTCATAGAAGCGGGCCTGAGTTCCCTCCGCCAGATACTCTGAATAGTCTTTATTGAATTTACCGCCGATTATACTGAGTTTCGGATTCGCACCCATCTCGCTGATATTCCAGCGTCCTCCGGTAATAACTGCCCTATGGTTATTAAGGTCGAGTGCTCCTGCGAAATCTATGCTCTCTGCAAACTCAACTCTGCCAGATCCAAAAGTATCCATATACAGATTTTCGATAGTAGCTCTTGAAGCGGAACTGTTGTCAAATTTAGCAACGGAACCGCTGGCGATACCTATAGTACCTATAGTACCTATAGTACCTATAGTACCTATAGTGCCACTCGTAGTTGTCGTGAATGTGTGTCCTGCCAGATCTATCGTTACGGTATATCTGTGTGATTCTTCGTCTCCTATATAAACGCTATCTTCTAATGATACCGCGTCGAGTAATGTAATCGTCTCAGTCCTGTCTGCATCTGCCAGTGCATCCCTAATGGTACGATAGTAAATCGTATCATTATTTACTCTTGATATATTTGGTACACTTGCAACACATATTGAAATATTATCTACTGACCACGGATATACTGCATCTTTGACATTCCTTATTATTCCCTTGCCGGTTTTGATAGTTGCAAAGGTCTGGTCAGGTGAGAGATTATAGTTTCCGCCATTAATATTTATTTTACAATTGCTGTCAGCTGAACTTTTCCCCTTCCAGCTTCCCAGTTTGAAGTTGCCTCCTGTTACATCAGCTGTGTAGTTATTATGAGTGTTATCATCATCATACATCCAAGTATCAAGTTCAAAATCACCGGAGCTGATGCTCAGCTTCTGGTTGCTTCCGTTTCCATTTGCAGAGATAATTGTGTGTCCCTTATGGAATCCTCCGTTTATTGTCAATACATCCTTATCACATGATAACGCAGCTATTCTGTCTCCATACGTGTTGACATTATTAAGTACAAGTGAAGTATTATAGGCATTCAGCCAGAACAATGCCGTTTTGTTATTCTCATCTGCGGAGCTGACGGTTCCGTTCTGAATAGTGATTGTCTTGCCCTCACCGTGTACAGTCGGAAATCTTGACACAAGTGTCTTACCGTTAAGATCTATCGTAAAGGTCTTATCAAGATTCAACTGCTCACCTGTCGCTGAATCACCTCCGACTACGATTCCGTCTTTTAATACATATACGGTAGACCCATCAGATGCCTTATTTACCGCTTCCGAAAGTGAAGCAAAGTATATTTTCTCTACCGACCCGTTGTTTATCCTGTATGCTTCTGCCTCTGTCCACTTTGCGTGAAGAGTTATGTCTGCTGTTACAGTATTTTCTTCAAAGTTCCACTTTTCTCCCCAATCCGAACCGGTACCATCTTTTGTGAACCATCCGTCAAACAGATAACCCTCCGCTGTCGGATCTGCCGGTTTGGTTATATTGCCGCCATGTGCCACAGACTGACTTGCGATCTGTGCGCCGTGTCCATGCATATCAAAGCTGGCTGTATATTTTTTGATAGTCCACTTGGCGTAGAGAGTCATATTACTCTTTACAGTATCTGTATCAAAGTTCCATCTGTTTTCACATCCGGACTCTTTGAACCAGCCATCAAATGAGTAACTTACATCTGACGGAGTTGCCGGAGCTGCAAATGTATATCCGGCTCTTGCTTTCACAGGAGCTATCTCCCCGCCATGACCGTTGAGAACAAAGGATACTGTGTATCCCTTGTCTACCAGATATGGATAGTCATTCCTATCAGCGTAAGGATTATCGAAGAAATAGCATCCTGTCGCCAGACAACCCTCTGAAAGTCTGGTATTAAACTTTCCTCCGGATATCCTGAGCTTTCCTGACTCAATGGATGGAAGGGACATTGTACTAATCTTCCACTTGCCGGATATAATTTCAGTTTCACAGTCTAATAGTCTGACACTTCCTTCGACATTTACATTTTCAAATATGATCTTGCCACCCGCGGAGTTACCTGTGGTAAAGTTGGTAAATGTGCCATTTTCATTACTGCTTGTGATATTAAGTGTTGTATCCTCTGCTACCGAAATCGTTTGCTTATCTGAAGATGTAAGCTTCTTACCATTCAGATCAAGGGTTATGGTTTTCCCTGCATCCGAGCAACTTACAGTAACGGACTCTTCCAGAATCACATCCTTGCAGAGAGTCACCGTCCTTGTCTCATGAACATCATTAAGAGCCGCACCTATCGTACGGTAATATATATTATTCTTTGGGTTATCTGCAGGCACTGCACCCGGTACATATGCTTCACATTCCTCTGCTGATCCTACAGTATACTGGTATGGAGCATATTCAGAATCATGATTATCCGGATAATTCTTTACGATACTTGATCCATCAGCGATAGTAATCCTTGCGTCATCAGGATCAAGGTTGAAGTCTGCAGAAAGCACAGTAGTCGTCCCATAGGATGTACTGCCTGCCGGAGTTCCCCATTCGCCAAGCTTAAACTGTCCACTAATGATATTTCTGGTTATGTTAGTGTGACGTGGATAGTGCGTAAAGAACCACGATTCAAGCTCATAAGTTCCTCCCTCAACTTCCAGCTTAGCACGATTTCTGTCCGTAATTTGACCTGATACCAGACTGCATGCATCCACATTGGAATTTCTGAATGCTACCCCGGTCAAAGCAGTCAAATCCGAACTGAAATCGACCGGACAGTATCCTGCTATGCTTACACTTGCAAAAGAGATCTGTGCTCCGTTTTGTAACTGGAACATAGAAAATGCATAAGGATATTTGCCGGATTCATCTTTTGCCGACATGGTCGTCGTAATATTACCATTTTTGATTTCAACAATTGAACTTACCGGAATATCTCCAATTCTTTCTCTGTTTCCCGCATCTCTCTGTCCGCCAATTATCAGTGTCTTTCCATTCAGGTCAAGGATGACATTCTTGCTGAACTTAATTGCCTCGTGAACTGCTGTTCCATCTTTGTCATATCCTTCTTTTCTTACGGTCAGATCCTTAAGCAGAACAACCGTATCCCGCGGTATGATTCCAGTAACATTATCAAGCGCATCTGAAAGCGAAGCATAATATATCTTCACATCCGTACCGGATTTCTCCACATATGCTTCAGATTCTGCAATTTTAACAATGGTATACTTGTAATCAGATGCTGTATCCGGATTATTCTGTACTCCATAACCATCTGCGATGTGCGATGCATTCGGAGCAATCTTAAACAATCCTCCGGTAATATTTATTCTGGCTGATTCGGCCTTGCTTAAGACTCCATCGTATTTACCGGCTTTTATTTCAAGTAATGCACTATCTTTGACTTCGATATCTCCTGTTATCTCTATATCAGAACGAGATACCTCTGTATCGGATGTCACTGGTTTCAGAACTCTGATTTTAGCATTTGCAGATGCGTCTGATACTGCCCGGGACAACGAATAATATCCCAGACCTTCGATGTTTTTATCTGTATCAGAATAGTTCTCTGCTGCTGCGTTTTCTTTTTTATCGACTGTGTACGGATAATCAGCATCCCCTGATCTGAACTGGCGATGAGTTGCAGAATTGCCTGCGTATAATCTGCTGTCAAGTTTATGAGTAAACAGACCGCCGGTTATCTTTCCATAGTTTCCTTCAAAACTGTTTCCAACAATAATAGAGCCTTTGAATTTACCGGAACTGATTGCAATATCTTCAACGATATTTTGAGTATCTTTTAATGCATTCCCCTGAGCAGTAATATTCAAATTAGACAAATCAATATCATAGTATTTAAACTCTATTCCATTGTATCCTATATAATTTCCGGCACTGATCTTCAGGGGTATCCAACCGTTTTGATTCATTAACCTTAAAACATAGGCTGAAGAACTATCACTCTTATTTTCTATTGTTCCGGCGCTTTCTCCTGAACCTGCTGCAGAACTGTCAATTATTGAAAGCTTAATATTTTCAATGTCCAGCAAAGGTCCCGCATAGTTTCCTGTGATTGTCTTTCCGTTTAAATCAAACGTAACGGCAATACTGCTGCTTCTTTTCCATAAGAGGTTCCCTGCCGGGATAGTAATATTCTTAAGTAGTGTAACCGTGCTTCCATCACCAGCTACATCCATTGCATCCGAAAGTGAAGCAAAATAAACTGCAGTGCTTTCACCTTGTTTCTTCAGACTGGCTTCTGCCTCTGTCCACTTTGCGTGAAGAGTTATGTCTGCTGTTACAGTATTTTCTTCAAAGTTCCACTTTTCTCCCCAATCTGAACCGGTACCATCTTTTGTGAACCATCCGTCAAACAGATACCCCTCCGCTGTCGGATCTGCCGGTTTGGTTATCTTGCCGCCATGTTCCACAGACTGACTTGCGATCTGTGCACCATGTCCCTGCATATCAAAGCTGACTGTATATTTTTTGATCGTCCACTTGGCGTAGAGAGTTGTATTTTTTGTTACTTTATCAGTATCAAAGTCCCACTGATCTCCCCAGTTTCCTGATGATGCTCCGTTCTCAGTGAACCAGCCTTCAAATGAATGGCTTACATCTGACGGAGTTGCCGGAGCTGCAAATGTATATCCGGCTCTTGCTGTAACAGGAGCTATCTCCCCGCCATGACCGTTGAGAACAAAGGATACTGTGTATCCCTGATCTACCAGATATGGATAGTCATTCTTGTCATCATCAGGATTGTTGAAGAAATAGCATCCTGATTTCAAAAGATCTTTATCATCCCATGTATTGTATCTAAATTTTCCCCCGGATATCTTGAACTCTCCCTGTTCATGTTCACCCGGTGTCGGACGGCTTGCCCTGTCAATCCACCACTTACCTGATTTTATCTCCGTTTTATATTTTGTAATTCCGAGATATCCCTTGACATTTGCACCATCAAATATGATTGTGCCGCCTTTACTTCCGGAAGGTGGATAGACTGTTCCGAAGTTACGAATTGAGCCGCCTTCAATACTGCTTATTATTATAAGTGTTGTATTTTCTGCTACGGAATATTTAGAATCCGTATCTGAGCAGTTAATAGCTTTACCGTTCAGGTCCAGGGTTATCGTTCCACCATCTGCACAGTTTGCAGCAACTGTTTCACTCAGATTCACATCCTTGCAGAGCGTTACAGTCTTTGTAGTATGAACATCGCTAAAAGCCGTACCTATCGTACGGTAATATATACCTGCGTCTTCTTCTTTTTCATATATGCAATGTTCTTTCGGAAATTTTGCTTCACAGTCTGCTTCTGAAAGCGTCGCAACAGACCAAGGATATTCTGAATTACCGATATTCCTGATAATGCCTTTACCGGAAGCAATAGTAATCCTGCGGACTGTACCTTTTCCGTTATTATCTTTCCATTCAAAGTCCGGATTAAGATTAAAGCTGCCGCCACGGATCTCTAAATCGACATGTATATAATCTTTAAAACCGGTAGGATCTTCTCCTCTGAATCTCCAGTCAGCAAGAGATGGATAATATCCTCCATCGATGACAGCTTTTCCCTTAATATTCTGGTTTTGAGGAAGTGAAGATGCTATATAGCGGATGTTATGAGTACCGCCATGAATATATAATTCAGACGGATTCGGATCCGCATGCTCATCAGTCCAAAAGATTGCAACTGAATATGCATCCAGATTCACATTGTCAAATGAGAGTTTTCCACCTTCATATATTCTGAAAAGAGTATTCCCGTCTCTTTCACTTGAATCCTGAACTACATTACCATTGATCATGGATACTGATGCCCTGACAGGAAGATCATAGTATACATTGACTACTGCTTTCAGCTGATGATTATCCAGATTAAGCGTAATACTCTTTCCAAATTCCGAACTGTTATCGATGTTTGCATCCTTGCGGAGAGTAATTACATCTCCATCTTCAAGAAGACTGCTTGATAATGCATTCTTCAATGTATCGATGTAATAATCAATTTTCTCACTTACATCGTACAGGATAGCTTCTCCGTCTATTTCTGTTACAGGAAGGACTATGTACGGATAATCTTCTCCCGTAACCTTCACTCCATACCCTTCTGCAACGTATTCCTTCTTAGGAGCATTCTTGAACAATCCTCCTGTAATGCTTATTGTAGCTAATTGGGTCCTGCTAAAGACTGCATCGTATTTTCCACCTGTAATTGTGAGCACTCCTGAAGCTGCATGAATTGTTCCGGAGAAAGTGATTTTCTCGGATTCATTGGATATTACAGCATCTTTAAGTACAGTAAGTGTTGTTCCCGGTGTAGCTTCTTTTACTGCATCTATTACAGAGAGGTAATATATACCTCCGTCTTCTTCTTTTTCGTATATACAATGTTCCTTCGGAAGTTTTGCTTCACAGTCTGGTGTCGGACCTACACTATACTGATAATCGCCTGTTCCGGTCTGATCATCAGCCCAATTCTTTATAATGCTGTTTCTATTTCCGATAGTGATAAAGCTCTGGTCAGGTGAGAGGTTGAAGTTGCCGGCATTAATAACGGTATCAATATGTCTGTCTGAAGGCGAACGGGTTCCTTCCCAGCTGCCTATCGTAAAATCACCGCCGTTAATAGTTGCCTGATAATTATTATGAATCGCATCATTATCGAACAGCCAGCTTGTCAGGTTGAACTTTCCGCCGTTTATTACAAGTGTCTTTCCTGTGCCGGAATTGTTTGCAGCAATCAGCGTATGTGCGGTTATTGTATAGTCGTTCGAATTGTTTATAACAAGACCGCAATTATTAAGGTTTCCTGTCAGGCAAATCGGACTATATCCCCTGACATTGACATTATTCAGCGTAATAATATTTCTGCGTGTATCAAATCCCTGGAACTGGAACATTGAGTCTTGTTTATTATCAACATCATAAACAGCAGAATTGACAGTTCCGTTTTTTATTATCAGATAATCTTTGACGGTTATATTTCCACTCTCATGAACAAGAAGAGTCTTGCCATTCAAGTCAAGTGTGATATCTTTTGTAAATTGTGCCTTCTCTGTTCCGGGAATATCACCGTTTGATATAGTGATTCCATCCCTAAGCAGATGAACTGTATCATTATTATCAGCAGCACTGATTGCCTGAGTTAAAGTACAGTAATACTGTTCTTCTCCGGATTGCTTCTTTACATAAGCCTCAATATCATCCAGTTTTTTTACAGTATATTTATATATGCCTTCATCAATATTAACCCGTTTATATCCATCCGGGATACACTCTGAATCAGGAGCCTCAGAGAAGAATCCTCCGGTAATGCTTATTCCGGCTGTCTCATCTTCACCGGTTGAAAGAACAGAATTATACCATCCGCCGGTTATGTTTACACTTCCTCCGTCTTCTGTCGAAAATGTCAGATTGCTGTATTTTCCGGCGCTGATATTTATTACAGCATCTGAGCCTTTTGCTTTCAATTTTCCACCCAGTTTTCCATTTCCGGATGTCTCAAGTGTTACATTCGCAGAAATCTCGACTGAATTATCTGTAACCTCCTGAAGGATACGTATAGTATCCCCGGATTCCGCATGTTCTGCTGCTGTGCTTACAGCCTCGGCTGCAATATCTTTATTCTTTGATGTATTTACTAATTCGGCCTTTGCCCTGGCTGCTGAATATACTGTATACGGGTATTCTGCTGCGGTATTATCATCAGGATTAAAAAATACGCGATACTGTCTTTCTGAGTATTCTCTTTTGGTGTATTCGTAATAGCGATACAGATAATTATCTCTTATCCTGTTGGTAAACATGCCTCCTTGTATTCTATAATACAGGTTCGCGTTTACGGGATAGTCTTTGTACTCGATATTTCCTTTTATTTTTGGTATGTATGATCCGGAATCAGCTATGTTTATCTCAGCAGAAGGCGAATTAAACAATATTGCATACCCGTCAGCATTGTCTGCCAGAACAGAAACAGCTGCACGAGCCTCATTGATAAAGACATCTGATTCATAAAGATATATCGCATTTGCTCCTTCAATGATTCCGCCGTAAATACGCATTTTTACATAAGAGCCTGATGTCGAGTAAATTGCATAGGAATTACCGGATGTCGATTTATTCCATATCTTTCCTGTTCCGGTTGAATCAGATATGTTGACATGCAGCATATTAAATGTCAGCAATCCTCCGTTATCAAATTGTCCGGATAAAGTATGTCCATTCAGGTTCAAAGAGATGGTAGTGTATGCAGGTACCCTGTTAAAATCAAGATGCTTACCGTTTTCAAGCGTAATATCCTTTAGCAGTCTGAGCTCATCACCGCCACTCATGTCATTAACAGCATCTGATATCGAAGTATATTCTATTGTGGTACTTCCCCTTATAATGCTGACTTCAGCCGTACCTACCATCCAAGGAAAATCTGTTTTTGTAGCAGCATCGGTATTGGATATAAAACTAAGTCCACTGTCCAGGGAATCTGCGAAAGAATTACGGGAGGTATTATCAAACAATCCTGCTTTTACGGTTATTCTGTCTTTTCCCTCTGAAACGGTTATATTCTTATATGATCCGCTTACTATATCAAGATGTCCGGATTCGGATACCTTGATATTTCCGTTGGCAAAAACGAATGATCCGAAATCGAAAGTAATGCTTTCCTTAACTTCTGCTTTTTCTTCAGCATCATATACCGATTTAAAAAGGCTGATCGTCTGATTAGAACCTGCATCTGATACCGCATCTTTTAAAGAAACGTAATATGTGTTTTTCTGTTTATTATAAGCCGCTGCATTTTCACTGATTCTCTTTACAGCATACGGGAATTCCTTATATGTACTGTCAAGGAACACTGCAAAACCCGGTTCCAGATTATTCTTTGGTGGGTCTGCATAATAACCTCCGGATATATTTATAGAACTATTTGATTCATCAGTATTAAGCATTTTCCCGCTAATTCTGATGTTCGAGTCTTCCGGTATGATAAGAGTTCCGGATTTTTCAACAGCTATAGCTCCCGGCGCAGCCCCGTATATCGTTCCGGATTCAAGCGTAATCTTTGCTCCCTCTACTCCAAGTGCATATTCACCCTCAGTTGCTCTTAGCGAGTAGTTTCCCAGCGAAAGTATATATTCATTATTTATCCCGTTTTCTTTACGGAATACAACATGGTCTGTTACATCTTTCAGCAGTTCAATGGTTGCTCCATTATATTCAGATGATGCGTTCATCAACTTAGCAGCGGTCTGAAGATCTTCGAAGTAGCTTACCGTTCCTCCTGCGCTTGTCACCTTTACAGTAACAGGAACTATCTTATAATATTCATCATCCGATTTAACCGCCTTGTATCCTTCAGCCAGATACTTTTCAACCCGCTCGCTTTTGAAGTAACCTGCAGTAATTTTCACATCTCCGGTTCCGGTAATATTCCCATCAAAATATGCCTTAGCATTAGACAATACCGCTTCTCCGGAGATGGCGATACCACCTGTCACCTTTACTGGCATCTCGTTATTTATGAACAGCTTCGATCCGTCAGCTACAGTGATGCTGCCGTCGAGTATTCCATCTGTAAGATGCAGTTTTGTGTTACCGGAAATCACAAGGTTTTTTTTGATTGTTTTTCCGTAAAGATCTATGGAAAAGTCTTTTCCATTATCTGCATTTATTGATTCTTCACCTAATGCATTTGTAACGATAACTACTATATCTCCGTCAGATGCCGTCGCAATCATGGCAGGAAGTGTTCCGTAGTCTTTTACTCCGTGAATCTCATCTGCAAGGACAGCCTCATTTCCTTCCGCGCTGGTTACAGTCCAATAGTCACCTTCCTTAATTGCCATATAACCGGGTGCAATATATTCAGGAGATATCTCTTTTGCAAACTGTCCTCCGCTTATCTCAATAGAACCGTTACTTTCTGACAATGTTACCGATAATCCGTATGTCCCTCCGCTTATAGAGATTTTTGCTCCGTCCTTTGCTGAAATGCTGCCGGATTCCATGTTTATTGCAGGGATAATAACATCAGTCGAATCGCCTGATGCTACTAAACTGCCATTTAAATCTCCGTTCATGAATTTTGCGTTTCCGGATGTTGCAGTTACAGTCCCGGAAAGTGTCTTTCTATTCAGATCAACGGATACGGTTTTAGCTATTGGGAAATCTCCCGATAGATCCTTCTGAAGACTGATCAAATCACCTTCTGCTGCTAAATCAATCGCTGCTTCAAGTGAATGATACTCCAGTCCTGTGTACATGTTCTTTACAGCTGCTTTGGATGCCGGTTCAACAGTGTAAATTATATTGTCGCTTTCATCTCTGCTTTCAAACGGAGCATTTTCACTATCTTTTACCATCCATGGTTTAAGTTTATCTGTATATGTTCCGCTGCTTAACCTCCAATAAAAGATATCCTCTGCCGGATATATCAGCTTTCCGTCTATCAGAATATTATTTCCGTTGACATAAAAGTTTGACGGAAGCGTCGTTTCGTTAAGAGCATATCCTCCCTCTGCTGCAAGCAAATTTACTTTTGAATTACCGGAAGTTGAAATATAAAAATCAACTGCATCATTAAAAATTACATTTCGTCCCGTATATGTTCCACCTGCCAATGTACACTGACACCAGCGAATCCGTCCATCTCTGAAGGTCACGACATTGGATGCCGGCGAAAGTGATGTGTTTTCTATCCTTCCTGAAGAATCCTCAGAGCTGTCTTTTATTGTGACATTTACTCCTTCAAATTTAATCACCGGCTTATCCGGAAGTTCTCCCTTTATCTCATATCCCTTAAGGTCAAGGTAAACGGTTCTGTGGTCACTTCTCCATTTGCCTTGAGAATCATCTCGATTTTTTATCATAGCAGCAGTATCGGTCAGTATGATATTGGTGCTGATTTCTATGGTTTCTCCCGGCTGTACTGCATCAAGCGCTTCCTGAAGAGATGCATAATCCCTGCTGCCTATATGTGCAACGAAATTGTTGCGGGTAATAGAGATCTCAACAATATGCTTTTCTCCTCTTTCGTCGGTATATTGTACTGTCAGTTTTCCGGATATGAAATTTTCACCGACTGTATAGGTTGTATCTGCTCCGCTTCCCGAACTGCTCACAGCCGTACCGCCCGGATTAATATCTGTTAAACTCGACCGTACATCGGTTATTCCTGAAGGATCTGTTATATTCATTTCCTTTAGGACATCTTTTACAGAAAAACTGTTTCCACTTATCGAATATTTTATGTTACTTAAACTAAACTCAATTACATATGCGGAAAAACTGTCTGTGATAACAGAAAATTCAACCGGTAATGCATCACTCTGTTCTGTATTGTCATCTTTTGGAATATTTACCACAGCCGTCTCGGCTTTTGCAGAGGCATCTTCCGACGGCTCAACTACTTCAAGCTCTTCTGCCACATACGGAGTATCTATTAACCAGGTATCTTCTTCTGCCTCAGCTATACCTTCTGCAGCAGAATAATCCGATAACAACGCATCGAATTTTTCTGTTGCTTTTTGAATGTCTTTTTTGCCTGCCTTCTGATTTACATCATCGAACACCTCTCCGTCGGGGAATTCTAACTCTGATTCTATTCCTTCGGCTTCTGCCTTTTCGATCTTCTCAGCAATTTTTGTCAGTTTTTCTATACTGTCTTCTGCATGGAATACACGTATCCCTGTCAGGTTGGCAACAGCTTCCGTAAGAGTGAATTTTATCTCCACTTCACCGTCAGGCTCGATCTCATTACCGTCTTCATCCAGTATGGTGATATCCAATATGTTTCTCTTTGTAGAAAGCTCTGATGTAAATGCGGAGGCATCAGCATTTTTCTCTGAATCACTTGCTGTTACGCTCGGGTTCGAAGTGCTATCTATATCTGTGGCAACAGGCACTCCTGCAGGCTGTGCGCCCGTTTCATCCTCGGTTCCGTCAATTATTTTTGTATTGTCAACTGCAGCTTCTATATCTTCGTATGTTGTTGATTCTGTTGCTATTTTTTCTACAACTACTTTTGCCGTTGCAGGAAGTACCCCTGCTTTTGCTTTTACCGTGACCACTATTCCGTCAACAGGATCTGAGCATGCTATGAAATCCTGTTCACTTTCAGCGAACCCGGTATCGTTTTCTGAGGCAATATCCGTTAATACGTTTTTTATATCTGTTGCAGTCTCCGCTGATACACTTTTGTCCTGTGCCGCGTCTTCTGTGCCGAGCGCAATATCTTTTTCGACTAATATTTCTTTTTCCGGAAGGATATCCTCAATCATGCTTCCGAAGCTGTCTTTCGCCGTCACTTCCGATTCCGCAAAGCTCGTCATCGGTGATAAAAGCGCCATGGTAACTGCAAGAACCAACGCTATTGTTTTTTTGTAATGTGTTAAAAACTGCATGCTCATATCTCTTAAATATCTTCAAGCAACAAATCCTGGCACGAATAATTTCTCCGTACATATATCCTTTTATTATATCACAAAACACCTGATTTTTCATCATAAATCAGGTGTTTTGTGATTATTTCCGGCAGGCATCCGCCTGCCATCGTCTTATTGTATATTATCTGTATGAATCAGAACATCTCGTAGAGCCTGTCCTTTAATTCATCAAGGAATCTTTCGGTTTTTTCCTGAATTCTTGAAGTAGGATCACCATCCTCCTTAATCCCGGCACCCGCAGTACCCTCAGGTAATGTGACCGGTTCGGCTATGATTCCGTCCGGATCTTCATGAATAGCGCTTATCCGGGCATTTATAGCCTCAACATCAGCCTCAAGCTGTGCGATCTTTGCACCCTCCCTGAGAGTTATCGCCTCGATCAGCTCCTTATTCCTCTCCTGTCTCTCTCCTGCCATGCATGCCGACACGATATCGCACTCACCGGTTTTGTCTCTTGCTTTTATTACCGAGAGCATACTTGAGAAAACCTCTTCATCATATGGATACCGCTCTGTTTGCTCCGGCGGACCTACTGCCAATGCTATACTTTCAAAATTATCGATCGCACTCAATGTCCTGTCTTTGATTCCGTCTGCCATGTACTCCTCAGTACGGATGACCGAAGCATCCGTGTCCTCGGCAATCTGCAGAGATGCATCGGCAAGTATGACTTTAATACCGTTATTGCCTGCCTGTTCGATAGCATCATCAATCTCACCCGGGTCAAAGTCTGCACTCAGATATACTGCCTCTGCCTTTGGCAGTCCCGCTTTTCCTATCTCTGAAGCAATCTTACGGATATCACCGGCCTTTCGGGGCGAGATCACTATTCCCCAGCCATCACCGGTCAGATTTTTCATATCCGCAATGCTTATATATCCCGGCTTTCCGGGAAATGCTTCCGTGGATACAGCTATATCAGCCACACATGAATTCTTATCAAGGATTTCTTCTGCGCTTCTGATCAGATTATCATCCGGCGTCTTAAAAAGAATCGTAACTGTTGCCTGCACTCCATCCTGCTTTTTGATTCCCTCACGAATCTTCCTTATCCTGTAATTAAGATTATCTCTGCGTGTATACAGTTCATTTATCTGCTCATTGATAGTACTGTATGCCTGCTCCATCCTGGCTGCATATGCAGTTTCATCGTTGCGATCCTTTATGATAGCAATCATAAGCGCAGCAAATGCTATTAAGCATAACGCAGCAATTATTTTTTTAATGATGTCACTTCTCATTATTCAGAGATCATCCCGTTTTTTAGTTTTTTTCTTATCTTGCGTATTTCCTTTGTGAATAAGCGAATCTTATCTGCCAGCTCCGCTGTCCTGTTCGGGTCAAATGAAATCAATCCCCTGTGTATCCTTGTTGCTATCCCTATCACATCCGTTCTTTTAATCGGCGCATCAGGTTTGTCACAGTTATCGCCAAGGGTCTGTATCTCATCTCCCGAAATTCTGTAAATCCTATGCATCACGGCCTGACCGTCACTGCGTTTGAAGACCACGATATCACCCGGCTTCAGTTCCCTGTAAACAGATGTGATTTCTGCCATATCCTTATCAGATCTTATCAGAGGCCACATACTGTTCCCATGTGGAATCACCCTGGCTGTGCACCCGGTTCCTGATTGTCTCATCTCCGTCCATTCATCTATAGGCACATCCAGAAATCTCACATTCTGCTTATTACTCATGTTTCCTGCTGCGGACAAATACATAGAATGCACCGAATATCAGTGCTGCTGCTCCAATTGCATATGCAGTCCAGAGCAAAGTCTGATCACCTGTCTTCGGTGAACGCCTTCCGCTCGAATCCAGAATCGACATGTCTCCGGCACAGATGATAACAAATTCTGTCAGCTCACCGACATCAAATGAAAGGGTTCCTCCGTTCCATTTTGCTTCAACTACCTTCCATTCATTTCCGACTCTCTGCAATACCGATACAAACTGATCCTTCAGATCCGGTCTCGCCATCTCTACATGTACTCCGGAATAGTCATCGCTATAGGTATAGTTATTGTTGGAATCTACAAGATAATATGACAAATCAAAAAGATCTGCCATATATAACTGCTCCGGAGCAAAGCCTGCCTTAACCGCCATTTCTCCCACAGCCGGAACATACTGATCCACACGGCCATTCACCGCCTGAATCGACGCAAAGGCTGCATTCATAGCTGCGCGGGATGAACCGGATATAATAGATGCCATATCCGGATAATCAGTATATACGACCACATCCCTGATCCCATCAGAACGGTCGCCCTTATTGATAGATATCCTCAATGCACCTGACGCCTTCAATGCCTCAGCAGCCCGTGGATCAGTGGCTCCGACCTGTTTCAGATATGATGCTGAATATTCTGTCGTTACATCAACAAGTGAAACTCCCTTTCCATTCTTATACTTGATCATGCTTCCCGATACACCGGGACCGCCTGAACCGGAACCCGAACCTGAGCCGCCGCTTCCCCCCTGCGGACTTTTAACATACGGAACCGCTGACACCGTCATCGCACTCGCTATTGAAAGCACTACTGCCATTAACAAAACAATTATTCTTTTCATCTCACCAGTTTCCCCACTACTATATATCTTTCATTTGTCCTTCCTCCGCCCATACAGGTCGAGAGGATAAGCAGGTTATCATTTACGGTCGGCGTTATGCCGCCGTTTTTAACTACTTCCATTGATCTGATATTCATCAGCTCATCAATAAATCTTTTATATCTGTTTTTATCATTAAAGTTCCTTCCATACAGAATATGGTTGGCACCCACCGGCAGTGCAATGAACAATTTGTATATGTTGGTTTTTCCGTTCATATACACTATAGCTTCATCATGTCCGCCAAAACCTCTCTGGAATGTCTCCTGCAGATGTCCGAACATCTTGCCTGATCTCATGTTGTGTCCGTAGATGACTGTTACCGGATCAGCAAATGTCCTGGAGTTGTATGCGCTTTCAGTATACAAAGCTCCGTTTGCATCCAGTCTCTTATCGACATTATGCGTCAGATAATACACATCATTCGTTGACTGACATACCGGATAATTGATATTGGTTCCGGGAATAGTAAGCCATGCATAGACATCCGGATTTTTCGCACTCTCTGCTTCCAGATCCTTTTCTGAAGCCACTGCCTGCATTCCGCAGGATAATATCATAACCGCTGCAAGAACCAGTGTAACTGCTTTTCTAAACCACTTCATTGTCATTTTCAATACAATATCTCCGATTTCAGATCCCTGTTAAAGAGGCTATCCACCGCATCTCCCGGAGTAATCACTCCATCCACGATTAGTCCCATCGTCTCGATGATAGGCATCTTTACTCCGTATTTTTCAGCTAATGCTCTGGCACCCGGCAGGGCATTAAGTCCTTCAACTACCATCCCAACTTCTTTGACCGCTTCGTCCACCGGAACGCCCTGACCTATAAGTATTCCTGCACGGTTGTTCCGGCTGTGCATGCTCGTGGCAGTCACTATCAGATCTCCCATTCCTGCAAGTCCGGAAAACGTCTGTATATTGCATCCCATCGTACGTCCGAGACTTGCTATCTCAGACATGCCGCGGGTCATAAGAGCTGCCCTGGTATTATCTCCGTACCCAAGTCCGGTAGATATACCGCATGCAAGAGCCATAATATTCTTCAGTGCTCCGCAGATCTCTACGCCCTTTATATCATTATTGCGGTATGGTCTGATACAGGTTCCGGCAAATGCTTCCTGAACTGTTTCTGCCGCCTTTTCGTTTTCACTGGCACACACTATAGTAGTAGGATAGTTTATCGCAACTTCCTCCGCATGTGTCGGTCCGGATAATGCCACAACCGGATTGTCACCGTTCTTTCCGATGACATCCTCGATAACCTCGCTTAAAGTGAACAGCGTTCTTTCCTCAAGACCCTTGGCTGCTACTGCAACTGTCTGGCCTTTTTCAAGATGTTTCTTCAGTGTAAATGTCGTAGAACGTACGAATATCGATGGAACAACTATTATTATTATCTGAGCACCGCAAACAGCCTCAGCCATATCACTTGTAAACAGAATCCCGTCCGGAACAACAGCTCCCGGCAGATTCCTGTGCTTATGAGTTGATTTGAGTTCATCTATCTCATCCTGCGATATCGACCACAGACTTACTTTGTTGCCGGCACGTGCGAAGGTAGCTGCAAGTGCCGTTCCCCATGTACCTGAACCAAGTATAGCAATATTATACATTGTATTTACTACTCCTGTGTTTTCTGAAAACCATTACTTTTTCGAAATCCGGAGCAAATATGATCAAACCACTATTTCGACAACACCGTTCTTGACTTTATACTTTGTTCCGTCACCATCTTTATGCGTTCCGGATGTATAGACAACACCTTCGGAATTGAGCAGAGCCTGCTTACCGTTCTTGAGATCAATAATTTCAAGTTTAGCATCCTTATCTGCCTTTGTGAGTATTCCGTCTGTATATAGATGCTTGTTCTGAACTCCTGTAAATCCCTTGCCTGCTTTGTTTCCGCTGGTAGTAAAGTAGAATTGATACGGCTGCTCTTCGATCATGATCTCGTGCCTGCCGACCTGCATCACTCCGTCTTCTCCGAACAGATACAGACCTGTCTTGGATTCGCCGTCTCCGCATCCCTTTGCACTTTCGACTTCATCCTGAGTCTTTACATATTCGATGCCGGACACGCTTGAATTGCCTCCGTCAAATGATACTATCACAAGTCCTGTGACCATACCTCCTCTGTCATTGAAGAGATACTTTTTGCTTCCGATAGCCTTAAGGGCATTGCTTACTACTTTTCCGTTCTCTCCGGCATAATACCACAGCATAGTTCCGTTCTTTGCTGCTTCCGGATCAAGATTCGGATCCGGAACGGCCCGGAACCATCCTTCAGGCTGTCGGGTTCCGTCTTCTCTGTAATAACGCCATCCTGATACATTGTCATCATCGTCCTTTACCCTTGCCCATCCGACTACCATATGTCCGTCATTGGCAAAAGCATAATTCTTTCCGTCTATCAGGCGATTCATGCACTCACTGTCGCCTGCATTGCACGTCTTCCTTCCGCCGTCTCCGAAATAAAACCAGTAATTCCTGGTCTGTCCGGCATCTGAAACCGGAAGCTGCAGCCATTTTCTTACTGCGACAGTTCCGTCAGCTTCTGCATAGTAAGCCGCTCTCTTCCATGCCTCTGCATCATCTCCCGCCGGTTTGTATTCCTCAGTGATCCATCCGGTCACATACTCTCCGTTATCATTGACCAGACATTTTTTTCCATCAACAGTTTTAAAGCCTGCCGCATAAACTGTCGTGGCAAAAAGTAATGTAAGAATAAATGCAAGTACTAATTTCTTCACAGTAAACCTCCTGTTTCATCAGTTATCATTTATCATCGTCCGACAGCAGCATCATCTGTCTCTGTATTCTCCGGGTTATCCAGCGGCTCGTAGAACAAATCCAGGATCAGCTGTTTCAGTTTCGCCTCATCCGGCCAGAATTCCACAAGACCTGTCCTGGTGCCTGTGTAGTACAGATCTCCCTCCGGTACGTATATCGGAGCCCCCTTGTATTCTCCCAGCTCCTGTGCCATATTTGCCATAGTCACAGAATCACAGTTCGTGCACAAATACGGCGATATATGCTGGATCAGCTCAGTTGCTTCCTTGGCTGATTTGAATTTATCCTTGGCAATATCACTCCATGCCAGAATATACTGTCTCTGTCTTTCCATACGTGAAACGTTGGAAGGATCGGCCATGATAGAACGTGCCCTTACGTATGTGAGAGCCTCGTCTCCTGAAAGCGTTATGATCTCATCTTTCTTATAACCCAGTTCGGGGAAATCACAGATACACGGAAGTGTAACTCCGTCTACCTCATCATTGAGTACCCCTATACCGCTCATAGTCATCGCGATGTATTTCTCGACCGGAAGTCCATACAGAAGCTCATTAACTGCATCCACCGTGTTTTTACAGCTTGTCTCTGCTCCGTCTCCATAGGAAAATGCCAGACAAATCTGCTCCTGATTCCTTCCCACTCTGTCTCCGCTTATCGACAGTGTATTGACATAGGTCATCGTATCCCTGTTTATCTGTATAGAGAACACATCTCCATTATCATCATTTTTCGCCAGAAGCAGCAGAAAGTCCGCCTGATGTGGATTTTCATATATATCATGCTCTCTCAGTTCTCCGAATTCATCTACACCTATGAGCAGGGTAGTCCTGATCTCTCTTTTATATCTGTACCATCTTCCGTCAATGTTGACACGGTCATCCGTGACCCTGGTATCCTCCGGTTTCCTCGTTACTATACCCTCCGGAGTATCGCCTGCAAGCGGAACCGTCTTCTTCTCCACAAACATTACCACCAGAAGTATCAGAACCATAGCAACTGCCAGTACCCCGAGTGCTGTTCCCAGTTGTATCAGTTTTCTTTTATTGAATCTGTTACCGTTAGTTCTCATATGATTCTATCTTCATTCTCCGCAAATTCTTCTGCAACATCATCACCGAGATGTGCCCGGATTACATCAAATGCTTCCTTCAGGTTCGGCCTCCTTCTTTCAGCGTCATGGCAATCGGTAGCGATAAACTGTACCGCGCCTGTCCTGATAAGCTCCAGCGCTCTTCTCCTCTGGAAAAAACTGAACAGGCACTCTGTATTAAGCTGAATCAGAATACTGTTCATATTGCAGAACTCTATAAATCTGTCGTTATTGAACTCGCTGTACCTGTTGAGATGAGCGATTATCGGCCTGATATTTCTGGATCTCAATTCCATCAGGTCATCTATCACGATTTCATTTATTCGCTTGTCTGCCAGCTCAAGCATCATAAAATCCGATCTGTCGATTTTAAGAAGCTCTATGTCGTCAGCTCTTCCTATTCCGGTAAAATATCTGACCTCTGCACCTTTTCTGATATTGTATTTACTTACGAGATCTCCCATGCTCTTAAATGCTTTGTTTCTTTTGAGCAGGAATTCTTTTGGATCAGTGCTGTCCGCGTAGAAATGAGGTGTTGCGATAATCCTGTCGACACCCTGTGATCTCATCAACCAGCAAACCTTTTTTGCCTCCTCCAAAGAACCGCATCCGTCGTCAATTCCCGGTATCAGATGTGTGTGTATGTCTATCACTTTCTTCTTCCTTACTGCTGTGAGGCTGTTCGCTCTGAACATTTTCATATCCATAGCCATAGCCGTAACCGTAATCACTGGTGTAATAGCTCTTCCTGTAATTCCCGTAACCTTTTCCGGCTCCGCCTCTGTAATATTTGTATCTCTTATATCTTCTTGAATAGCCGCTGTCATCGTTATTGGCAGCATTGAAAACGAATCCAAGTGTTCTGATGCCTGCAAAATCCATCGACCTCAGAGCCTCTGCAAGCGCACCCTTCTCGGAATGATCATGTCTTATAACCATCAGCATACCGTCAATCACCTTGGACGCAACAAGCGCGTCAGCAACTACTGTAACAGGCGGAAGATCAAGTATGACGTAATCGTACATGGATCTGAGAAAATTCATAAACTCCGCCATACGTGACGATCCAAGAAGCTCCTGCGGATTGGGCGGTATCTTCCCGGCTGTCATGATATCAAAATATCCGCCATGCTCCTCAATAACACACATCGGATTGATAGATGTCAGAGGTCCGCTCCCGGCAAGAATCTCCGTCAAACCCCTTTTCTGTTTGATACCAAGTTTTTTACCCAGAGACGGAAGGCGCAGATCGCACTCAAGGAGGATGACCTTATATCCATCCTCGGCAAGTGAGTAGCTGATATTGATTGATGTCAGAGACTTGCCCTCACCTCTCATAGGACTTGTCAGTCCTATGCATCTGCATCCCGATACATCGGCAAGAGCAAAATCCAGATTCGTTCTGAGCTGCTTGCATGCCTCTCGGGCAGCAAAATTCAATGATTTTCCGATACGTTCTTTCTCGCTGCGGACCTCATCGTCGCTCTGACCGGAATAATCTTTTGAGTAATAATAATTC
>JAGHSD010000080.1 GCA_018066045.1 Candidatus Darwinimomas equi
TGCACCGGTGTCACTGAAGTCTATTCGAAGTTTTTTTTTGTCCATAGTCCTCTCCTTTCTTTATTATCTGAAGTAAAAATCAATTGATTTTATATAAGGTTTCCGACAGATTATTCCTAATAATATAGCTGCTTATCCGCTTTACGGTTTCTTCGTCGTCACCATTAGTGAAACTCTGGCAAAATGAATTAATATTCTCGTACTTTCCGATACCTTTATCAGTACCAGCCGGTGTTAAAGATCCTTTGGTCTGATTCTCAGAATCATTGATACGGTCTTTTATTATATAATCCCATTCTTCACCATCAAACAGAATAACCTGTTTAATATGAAGATTAAGATACGTTGATGAAAAATAATCCGGCTTGAAGGATTTATCCTGTGGCTTTGTCCTTGATATAAGTTCCGGTGCAACTGATGATTCTGATCTATGTACCAAAATCACTGAATTTAGTAATTTGGACGGAAGAACAAAGTATTTATCAAATTCCTTGAAATACGGGAAAATAATATCTGAATCGCATAAAAAACGTATATACAATTCGCTTGTGTCTATCTGCTTTTGTGTTAGATTGTTTTCGCATGTATAGTGCTTCGTAAGCGCAAGCATATATATAACAGGTATTTTCGCTACATCAGATATCCCATCGGTTATTTTCTCCAAATACAGAAACAGTTTGCTGTCCTGCTTTGAATCATTCACGAAATAATCTACCGTTTTAAGGGTAAAATATGCTTTTAATATACTTTCACTGACCTTTTTTCTGGAGATATACCAGTTGAAGACCTGATCCATTCTTCTGTAATCATTTGTAAAAATAATCTGAGCAAGCAGTCTTTCTTCAAGATCATAAGTCTCGCACCCTGATTCAATGCACTTCTGAAGTACACGATACATGATGTCTGTCGGACCATTGTAGTTTTTTGCAAGATAATCCAGAATCTGTCTGTCAGATAATGATTTGATAAATGTATAAACTGCTAAATAAACCAATACGGTATCTTTTTCGTCCTGTTTTGTTAATACCGCATTTGAGCACAGCTTTTTCAGGTTTTTATCATCAATTCCATCAAATCCGAAAGAAGAAACCATCTCATAAGCTTCATCGAAACGATTGCAAGATATATATGCATTGCATAATTCTTTTCTTTCTTCTTTGCTTAAACTGTTTTTGTTGATTCTAAGCAGAAAATCAGGATTATACCCGGTGGCTGTATGCTGATTATAGTATTTAATCAGCCTGCTTATTATCTGAGTTCTGAAAGAATCGGAAATATTCAGCTTATATATTGCTTCTTCAAGAAATGCAATATCTTCACTTGAAAGAGATTTTTTTTGAATCAGATCAACACATTTTCCGGTTATAAATATCTGATTATCCGAAGCCATCTTTTCAGCATATGAGCGCAGCGAATCAGAATCAAGCATGGGCTCAATTGTATAATTTACATCAACATATCTGTTGCCAAATGCATCCTGAAAAACAAGTAAAGCTTTTGCATCATGAATTCTGACAGTGGCATTCCCCTCACGGCAGGAGAATGTTTCCGGATTGTTTAACTGAGAATATACAACAAGAATGCTGCGAATATACTTATTATCAGTCTTCACTGAATATGTATGACATATGTTGAAAAGTTTATCAATATAGTCTTTGGATAAAACCGAAGGTTTAATTATACTCTTATATATAACAGCAAGATAAGGATCTATATTCCCTTCTTTCAATTCATCGAAGGCAAGACGGTTGATCCGCTCTTCATAAGAGTGATATAAACCTGAATTATGACTTTTGAATCTGACAATATTTGAATAAAGACGTATTTTCGAATTTCTGTCAAGGTTATCGTTAAGTCTGTAATGCTCCAGAACGTTATCCTTTATTATGTAATCAGCGTCTTCAGGTACTGAATACATATAATACTCGTACAATCCGATAATATTCAGATTAAGATCCACTCCGTCAGAATATGTTTTATGTATGCTTACTGAACGACGGTCAGCTTTTATATAGGATGAACAGGAAGCACTTACTACCGCAGAACTGATACTGTCTGAAAGAATATTATACTTACGTGCAAAATTAATAGCCTGAGTATCAATTGCACGCGGATTATAAAGATATTCCGGATGTGAGTTAATTATACCGGTATAATAAAAGTACAATAACGGACTTCTTGATCCGTAATTATATACATCAGTAAGAAAACTGTGTAAAGCAGCATCATTTCCGATCAGATCATCATCAAGCTTTAATACATAGAAAAACAGATAATGCATCCGGTCCTCTTCAATGAATTTACGGCACAATCTTAAAAATGAGCTGATTTTGTTTTCCCTGTTATACAGTACTATGTTGAGATACTCAAGAAGAAAATATTCCCTGAGGTATTCCTGCCTGTTTTCCAGAATCTCAGGTTCAACTTTTTTCAGAATATATTCAGCTCCTGAAATATCACCGCTTAAATAACAGAGTTCGGCTTTAAGAAGTCTGATGTATAGAGAATATTCGGGAACATATATAAGCCTGTTCAGGTTCTCTTCCATACCTGGAATCAAATCTTCACCTTTACCGTTATGCATTTCAAATTTCAGACGAAGCCGTGCATATTCAAAATATGATTTTTTGTAATAGGCTCTTCTTTCAGCCGCAATAGCTGAAACATCATCAGAATTCCCGGGACTGTCCTGAACAGGGGTATCA
>JAGHSD010000067.1 GCA_018066045.1 Candidatus Darwinimomas equi
CTATATATGTGTAAAAATATATAATTAATACGTTCGCAAAGACTATGACGAGAAAGTAGTCTCACTACGCATAGAACGGTAGACATCAGCTCGTCTTACGACGGGCTGTTTTTGAATTCAAAAAAGAGAGGAAAGAAAGATGGCTATTTACAAAAAAGTTCCTACAGACCTCAATTTCGTCGAAAGAGAAAAGGAAATCGAGAAGTTCTGGGAAGACAATCAGATTTTTGAGAAGAGTATCGAAGAAAGAAAAGACTGTCCTACCTATATGTTCTACGACGGACCGCCAACAGCAAACGGCAAGCCGCATATCGGTCATGTCCTTACACGAGTAATCAAGGATATGATTCCGCGTTACCGTACCATGAAAGGCTATAAAGTACCGCGTAAAGCAGGCTGGGACACACACGGACTCCCGGTAGAAATCGAAGTTGAGAAGGAACTTGGCCTCGACGGTAAGGAGCAGATAGAGGAATACGGCATTGATCCCTTTATCGGCAAGTGCAAAGAAAATGTATGGAAATACAAGGGCATGTGGGAAGATTTCTCCAAGACAGTCGGTTTCTGGGCCGATATGGATGACCCTTATGTAACATATTATGATGATTATATTGAGTCAGAGTGGTGGGCGCTTAAGGAAATATGGAACAAAGGCCTTCTTTACAAAGGATTCAAGGTCGTTCCCTACTGTCCGCGCTGCGGAACCCCTCTGTCAAGTCATGAGGTTGCACAGGGATATAAGGATGTAAAAGAGCGTTCTGCCATCGCACGCTTCAGGAAGAAGGGTGAAGATGTTTATTTCCTTGCATGGACCACAACACCGTGGACACTTCCGAGCAACGTAGCCCTCTGCGTAAGCCCGACAGATGAGTATGCCAAGGTAAAGGCCGGAGACGGATATACATATATCATGGCCGCTCCTCTTCTTGACAAGGTACTCGGAGAGATGGGATACGAAGTTTTAGAGAAGTATACAGGAAAAGACCTGGAGTTCCAGGAGTACGAACCGCTGTTTGATTTTGTCACACCGAAGAAGAAAGCATATTATGTAGTATGTGATACATATGTAAGTATGGATGACGGTACCGGTATAGTTCATATCGCGCCGGCTTTCGGTGAGGATGATGCAAGAATCGGACGTGCATATGATCTTCCGCTGGTTCAGTTGGTTGATTCCAAGGGAGAGCTGACGGCAGAGACCAAGTGGGCGGGCGTATTTGTAAAGGATGCGGATCCGATGGTACTTACGGAACTGGACAAAACAGGAAAACTCTTCTCGGCTCCGAAGTTCGAGCACAGCTATCCGCATTGCTGGCGCTGCGGCACACCGCTTATCTATTATGCACGTGAGTCATGGTTCATTAAGATGACGGCAGTCAAGGACGACCTGATCAAAAACAACAATACTATCAACTGGATTCCGGAGAGCATAGGAAAAGGACGTTTCGGTGACTGGCTTGAGAATGTTCAGGACTGGGGAATATAACGTAACAGATACTGGGGCACACCGCTTAACGTATCGGAATGCGAGTGCGGACATCAGGAATGCATAGGAAGCCGTGCAGAACTTAAAGAAAAGAGCAAAAACTGCCCGGACGATATAGAACTGCACAGACCATACCTTGACGATGTAGCAATAGTTTGTCCGGAATGCGGCAAAGAGATGCACAGAGTTCCGGAGGTTATTGACTGCTGGTTCGATTCAGGTGCGATGCCGTTTGCGCAGTATCATTATCCATTTGAGAATCAGGAGCTTTTCAAGGCACAGTTCCCCGCTGAGTTCATTTCGGAGGCGGTTGACCAGACAAGAGGATGGTTCTATTCGCTTCTTGCGGTTTCCACACTGGTATTTAATCAGGCACCGTACAAGAACGTTATCGTTCTGGGACATGTGCAGGATGAGAACGGACAGAAGATGAGCAAGTCCAAAGGAAATGCCGTAGACCCGTTCGATGCACTCAAGACTTTCGGTGCAGATGCCATCAGATGGTATTTCTATATCAACTCCGCACCGTGGCTTCCGAACAGATTCCACGACAAAGCCGTAGTTGAAGGTCAGAGAAAGTTTATGGGAACACTGTGGAACACATACGCTTTCTTTGTACTTTACGCAAATATTGATAACTTCGATCCGACGAAGTATACACTTGAATACGACAAACTCAGTGTTATGGACAAGTGGCTTCTGAGCAAGATGAACTCCATGGTCAAGGCTGTGGATGATAATCTTGCAAACTACAGGATACCGGAAGCAGCCAGAGTACTTGAAGAGTTTGTAGACGACATGAGCAACTGGTATGTACGTCGCTGCCGTGACAGATACTGGGCTAAAGGCATGGAGCAGGATAAGATCAATGCATACATGACGCTGTATACAGCACTTGTAACAGCAGCCAGGGCAGCAGCTCCGATGATTCCGTTTATGGCAGAATCCATCTATCAGAACCTTGTTGCAGGCGTGGATCCGACAGCTCCGGAATCAGTTCACCTTTGTGACTTCCCTGCTGTGGATGAGACGATGATTGACAGGGACCTTGAGGAAAAGATGGACGAGGTACTTAAGATAGTAGTTTTGGGAAGAGCTGCCCGCAATGCGGCCAATGTCAAGAACCGCCAGCCTGTAAGCGACCTGTACGTTGTTGCAGAGACCGAACTTGATGAGTTCTATATGGATATCATCAAGGAAGAGCTCAACGTAAAGAATGTTGAATTCAGGGACAGCGTTGATGAATTTATTACATATACTTTCAAACCGCAGCTCAAGACCGTAGGACCCAAGTACGGCAAGCATCTCAATCAGATAAGAGAGGCTCTTGCAAATGTTAACGGACAGGCTGCTATGAAGGAGCTTAACGAAAAGGGCGCACTTTGCTTCAGCTTCAACGGAGACGATGTAGAACTTACAAAAGAAGATCTTCTTATCGACACAGGCAAGAGCGATGAATATGTATCCGAGGGCGATAACAAGGTAACGGTAGTTCTTAACATCAGGCTGACACCGGAGCTTGTCGAAGAAGGATTTGTAAGAGAGATTATTTCAAAGACACAGACTATGCGTAAAGATGCAGGATTTGAAGTAATGGATCACATTAAACTGTACTGTGCGGGAAATGATACTCTTGCGGGAATCATCGGAAAGAATGAAGACGTAATCAAAACCGAGACTCTTACAGATGAGGTGATTTTAGGATCGGCTTCCGGATTTACAAAAGAGTGGAATATCAATGGCGAGGCAGTAACTCTCGGCGTGGAGAAGAAGCAGTAAGTGGCAAAAGAAAAATACGACAAAATAGATTTGTTTGAAAATTACCCGATACCAAAGGCTGTCTCGACACTTGTGGTCCCGACAGTCCTTGCGTGTCTGGTAATGGTTCTTTACAATCTGGCAGACACATTTTTTGTAGGAATGCTGGACGACCCGGTACAGACAAGCGCAGTTACGCTGGTCGCACCGGTTGTTCTTGCTTTTAATGCCGTAGTTAATCTGGGCGGAATCGGATGCTCCAGCCTCATGAGCCGCGCACTGGGAAGCAGGGATTATGAGACCGTAAAAAAGACAAGTGCATTCGGATTTTATTTTTCAATAATTGCCGGTGCCCTGCTGTCGCTTATCTGTATTATCGCCGGGAGCGGCATGCGGACGCTGCTCGGAGCCACAGCAGTAAATGATGAGGCAACGGCTCAGTATATGTTCTGGACGGTGTTCTGCGGAGCGATTCCGTCAATCACCAATGTCGTAACGGCACAGCTGGTACGCGCGGAAGGAATGGCTCTTCACGCAAGCATAGGAACCATGAGCGGATGCCTTCTTAACATCGTTCTCGATCCGGTTTTCATACTTCCGTGGGGACTGAATATGGGTGCTGCAGGTGCAGGCTGTGCAACATTTATATCAAATTGTGTGGCATGCCTGTATTTCGTTATTCTGATCCTGATCAAGGGAGACAGGACGCTGGTCAGCATAAATCCGAATGATTTCCGTCCGACAAAGTCCATCATAAAAGAGGTGTGCGGCGTTGGGATTCCGGCAGCGATCCAGAATCTTTTAAATGTTACGGGAATGACGGTTCTGAACTATTTTACCGCTGCTTACGGTGCCGAGGCTGTTTCCGCAATGGGAATAGCACACAAGATGTCCCTGGTTCCGCTGTATATTTCCATGGGAATCGGACAGGGAATCATGCCTCTTGTCGGATATAATTATGCGGCAAATAACCGCAAAAGAATGAAGGACAGTCTGATATTTACGGTATGGATCGCAGGTGCGTTCATGATTGCCGCAACTGTTCTTTATTTTGTATTCTCACGGGACATCATCGGTCTGTTCATGAAGAATCAGATGGTGGTGGACTACGGAGGAGAGTTCCTCAGGGGAATGAGCCTTGCGCAGTTCTTCCTCGGAATAGATTTTCTTGCGGTCGGCGTATTCCAGGCCTGCGGCATGGGAAAGAAATCATTTATTTTCGCAATTCTCCGAAAGATCGTGCTGGAGATTCCGGCACTGTTCATACTTAACAAACTGTTCCCGATGTACGGACTTGCATATGCGCAGCTGGTTGCAGAAGTGATACTGTCTGTCATCGCGGTAATCGAACTGAAGAAGATTCTGGACGAACCGGTGTCTCCGAATGCGGAACCGGTGAATCCGGAAACTCTTAATCAGGCAGCGACAGAGACTGCCGAATAATATGAATTACAGAAACGACAAATACGGAAACAGGATATCAATACTCGGTTTCGGATGCATGCGGTTTTCATTAAAGGGAGGCGGCATCGATATTCCGAAGGCGCAGAAGGAAATTAAGGCGGCGATCGACGGCGGCGTCAATTATTTTGACACTGCGTATGTATATCCGGGCAGCGAAGCGGCTGTCGGCGAAATCATAGAGAATCTCGGAGTCAGGGATAAGATCAACATTACCACCAAGCTTCCGCATTATATGCTCAAAACACGTGAGGACATGGACCGCTTTTTTGATGAGGAGCTTAAACGTCTTCGTACCGATCATGTCGATTATTATCTGATGCACATGCTGACGGATGTCAGGACATGGGAAAGGCTTAAGGCGCTGGGAATCGAGGAGTGGATTGCAGCAAAGAAGGCTTCGGGACAGATTCGCCAGGTCGGATTCTCATATCATGGCAATTCGGATGAATTCTGCAGACTGCTTGAAGTATACGACTGGGATCTGTGCCAGATACAGTACAACTATCTGGATGAGAATTCGCAGGCCGGACGCAGCGGACTCAATGCGGCCGCAGCAAAAGGCATTCCGGTGATTATCATGGAACCGCTTCGCGGAGGAAGACTTGCCAATCATCTCCCGGCAGCGGCACAGAAGCTGTTTGCGCAGAATCGCCGCGGCTGGACACCTGCCCGCTGGGGATTCCGGTGGCTGTGGAATCAGCCGGAAGTGACATGCGTGCTTTCAGGAATGAATTCTCTTGAAATGGTACAGGAGAATGTTCAGTCAGCTTCAGAGTCACAGATCGGGGAATTTAATGAAGAAGACAACGCATTGATTGAAAACGTGGTCAAGGCGATAAATGAAGGAATGAAAGTCGGATGCACAGGATGCAGATATTGCATGCCGTGCCCGCAGGGAGTTGACATACCGGGAACGTTTGCCGCTCTGAACAGGTACTATACGGATGGCATGTATGCCGGTATCAAAGATTATTTTATGTGTACTGCCATACGGCAGACAGCAACGGATGCATCCCGATGCATCGGCTGCGGAAAATGTGAACAGCATTGTCCGCAGAAGATACAGATACGGCAGATGCTTAAGCTCGCGGACAGAAAGCTGGGCGGACTTCCCTACAAAGTTGCCTGTTCGGTACGGAAAATGAAGATGAAATACTAAGGAGAAGGAATGTTTATACATATACTGTGGTTTGCGGTAGGGCTGATAGCGCTGATCAAAGGCGGCGACTGGTTTGTTGACGGCGCTGTCGGAGTAGCGAAGAAATTTCACATACCGGATCTTCTTATCGGAGCAACCGTGGTCTCCATAGGAACAACGCTCCCGGAAGTCCTGGTAAGCGCGGAATCGGCCGCAAAAGGATACGGAGCAATGGCGTACGGAAATGCGATAGGTTCTATTATCTGCAATACGGCACTGGTAGCAGCCATTACGATAGCAATACGGCCTTCTGAGATTAAGAAAAAGGATATGATAATTCCGGTAATATTCTTCTTCATCTCCGCGGCTTTTTATGCAGGGACAGCATACACCACCGGAAACTTTACGAGAATTACAGGCATTATTCTATTGTGCATTTTTGTAATATACATGATAGTGGTATCCGGACAGGCTATAAATGATGCTAAACTTGAGGCACAGGAAGTTGCATGCGGAGCGGTCACCGATGCCGCCGGACTTGGGACGGGGAAAAAGCCGGAAGCAGCCGGTGCAGACAAAACAAACGGCGGCACAGCAGACCGGACATCGGATAATACAGAATCACCGCTGTGGAAAAACATACTTTTCCTTGTGCTGGGAGCTGTAATTATAGCTATAGGAGCAGACCTTTTAGTTGATCACGGAGTGGCCATAGCGGCCGGCCTCGGAGTTCCGGCTTCGGTGATAGCGGTGACATTTGTGGCACTGGGAACATCTCTTCCGGAGCTTGTGACGGCGATAACCTCTCTGGCAAAAGGACACAGCGCACTTTCGATAGGAAATATATGCGGTGCAAATCTGTTCAATCTGGTTTTGGTATCGGGAATTGCGATTACTATAGGACCGTTTGATTTCAGCGGATCGGATTTCGGCACTCTGTTTCTTTTCGGAAAAGAATATCTGTCATCGCTGCTGATAGAAACGCCGCTGATGATAATAGTGATGATTATCATGACTGTACCGGCACTGATAAGCGGAAAACTTAAAAGATGGCAGGGAGTACTTCTGCTGTGTATATACGCAGCATTTTGTGTATATCAGTTCTGCGGATAACAAATACAAAACAATATATTAATAAAAACAGGATGGAGTAAAACTATGAGCAAAATCACGACAAAAGAGGAACTGCGAAAAGCAATTGAAGGCAATCTCAGGGTATTTTTCAGAAGAACACTTGAAGATGCAAGCAAACAGCAGATCTATCAGGCTCTGGCATATGCCATGGAAGAAGAAATTATAGAGAACTGGATGGATACCCATAAAAATACTGCAAAACAGGAAGCCAAGAGAGTTTACTACCTTTCAATGGAATTTCTTATCGGCCGTGCGCTGGGAAACAATATTCTGAATCTCCAGAAAATGCCAATCGTAAAAGAAACTCTCGATGAAATCGGAGTAGACCTTACTGATATCGAAGACGAAGAACCGGATCCGGCTCTCGGAAACGGAGGTCTGGGAAGACTTGCGGCATGCTTCCTGGATTCGCTTGCAACACTGAATTATCCTGCATATGGCTGCGGCATCAGATATCATTACGGAATGTTCAAGCAGAAAATCGCTGACGGATACCAGAGAGAAGTTCCGGACGAATGGCTAAAGAACGGATATCCGTTCGAGATGAAGCGTGCCGAGTACACACAGGAGGTGCGTTTCGGTGGAACCGTAAAAACCGAAATAATCAACGGCAGAGGAGTATTCACTCAGGAGAATTATACGTCTGTTCATGCAGTTCCGTATGATATTCCCATCGTCGGTTACGGCAACGGCGTGGTAAACACGCTTCGTATCTGGGACGCAGAGGCAGTTTCCGATTTCAATCTGGATCAGTTTGACAAGGGCAACTACGCACTGGCTGTTGAAAATGCCAACCTTGCACGTACCCTTACGGAAGTGCTTTATCCAAACGACAATCATATGCAGGGCAAGGAGCTCAGGCTGAGACAGCAGTATTTCTTTATTTCAGCGTCTCTTCAGAGAGCGATTCAGGCATACAAGGATGTATACGATGATATTCACGATCTGCCGAAACATGTCGTATTCCAGATGAATGATACTCATCCGACTGTTGCCATCCCGGAACTTATGAGACTTCTTTTAGATCAGGAAGGTCTGGAGTGGGATGATGCATGGGATATAGTTACACATTGCTGCGCGTATACAAATCATACGATTATGGCAGAGGCGCTTGAAAAATGGCCGATAGATCTTTTCGAGAGACTGCTCCCGAGAGTCTATATGATAGTAGACGAGATGAACCGTCGCTTCGTAAACGACATCAAAGCAAAATATCCGAACGACCCGGGCAGAGTTGACCGTATGGCAATCCTGGTAAACGGACAGATCCGCATGGCATACATGGCAATATATGCGGGATTCTCAGTAAACGGTGTTGCAGCACTTCATACTCATATACTGGAGACGAAAGAACTCAGGGATTTTTATGAGATGATGCCGGAGAAATTCAACAACAAGACCAACGGAATCACGCAGAGAAGATTCCTTCTTCATGCCAATCCGCTGCTTGCAGACTGGATAACAAAGAAGATTGGTGACGGCTGGATCACGGATCTTTCACAGGTTAAAAAGTTAGAGGCTCTTGCGGAAGATCCTCAGGCACAGAAGGAATTCATGGAAATCAAGAGAGCAAACAAAGTCCGTCTTGCAGAATACATCAGGAAGAACAACGGAGTTGAAGTTGATGTGGATTCCATGTTTGACGTTCAGGTAAAGAGACTTCACGAGTACAAGCGTCAGCTTCTCAATATCCTGAGAGTAATGTATGTTTACAACAAGCTGAAAGAGAATCCGGGAATGGATCTGGTTCCGAGAACATATATCTTCGGTGCGAAGGCAGCGGCCGGATACAAGATCGCAAAGCTGACCATCAAGCTGATCAATTCTGTTGCGGATGTGGTAAACAACGATCCGTATATAGGCGGAAAGATGAAAGTCGTATTCATCGAGGATTACAGAGTATCCAACGGTGAGATCATATTTGCGGCAGCAGATCTTTCAGAGCAGATATCTACGGCATCCAAGGAAGCATCGGGAACCGGCTGCATGAAGTTCATGCTTAACGGTGCGCCGACCATCGGAACTCTTGACGGCGCCAATGTTGAGATGTACGAGGAGCTTGGAAACAAGGATATGTTTATCTTCGGAAGCTCATCGGATGAGATAATCGAGCATGAGCATAAGGGCGATTACAATCCTGCCCAGATATTTGAGAATGACTGGGAGATCCGCAAGGTGCTTAATCAGCTTATTGACGGAACATATTCGGGAGGCGATCCGAACATGTTCAGAGATCTGTATAACTCGCTGACCAATACACAGGAGACAGGTGTCGCAGACAGATATTTCAATATTCTGGATGCAAGGTCTTATATAGACACCCAGTTCAAAGTTGATGAAGCTTTCAGGAACAGATCCGAATGGGCGCGCATGGCGATCCGGCAGACAGCCTGCGCAGGCAAGTTCTCATCAGACAGAACCATTGAAGAGTATGTTCGTGACATCTGGCATCTTAACAGGATCGATATGAGTAAATAAAGGAGCGAAAATTGAAAAAATTTGAAGAAAAATATCCTTATTGCTGGCTGCTGTCAGGACTTGTTTTAACATTGCTTTCTTACGGTATTTTCAACACGGGTATCTGTGCATGGATATTTGCCATACCGCTGCTTCGGTATATCAATATCCGTCCCAAATGGTCATCGGTTATCTGGATGCTGCTTGGCACGATACTCGCGGCAAACATCACGTTTTACAGACTGGTTCAGGATTCTTTTAATATTATGAACCAGATGTTTGCCACATTCAACGGCATAAGGATATGGTTCCCGTTTTTTGTGTATTTTCTCTGCAGAAAATTCAATGCAAAAAAGCTCATCGCATATTTTGCATTTCCGGCAGCGGTTGCTGTTGTTGAATTTTTCATAGACAATCCGTTTGTTTCCGTTATGACATCTCTTTCGATATCACAGTTCTGGAATATCGGTTTTATGCAGCTGGCCAGTGTTACGGGAGTGGTTGGTGTTTCATTTACAGTGACGCTCCTGGCTTCGGCTGTGAATTATATGTGGGAAGAAGGAGTTAATAAACGCACGGCAGTTTGTGCCGCAGGATACGGTATAGCCGTGATTTTAATTACCGCAATCGGTATGTCCAGTATTAAAAGGGTCACAACAAGCGATCAGACGGTAAGAATCGCAACAAGCGTAGAGGATTTTAACCTGATGATTGAGGATAGAGCGGTTCTTGATGTATACGAAGGAACCTTCGAGGAAAAAGCAGAAAAGACATATATTGATATACTTGAAACCAGAGCGGAAAACGCAGCATATAACGGAGCCACGATTTTAGTCTTCCCCGAGGATGCCTTTGCTTTAATGGAATCCAAAGCGGATGCTTTTATTGAGAAGGCGCAGGAAATTGCAAAAGAAAATGATGTAAATATCCTGCTTCCGATTGTCAGACTGCCGGAAGCCGAAGGTGCGAAGAAGAAAAACACACTGAATTTTATCAGCAACAAAGGCGAACTGGTAAATACGTATTTAAAGAACCATCTTGTACCGGTAGTTGAAGAACCGACGACCGAAAAAGGTGACGGCAAAACACCGATTGTTGAGGTGGACGGAGTGAAGTATACATACCTTATCTGCGCAGATTATACGTCCAACAAATATGCATATAACGGCCGTGAAGCGGACATATTTCTAAATCCGTCGTATGACTGGAAGGCATTTCAGTATTTTACTTCCTACGGTGTTCAGGCCCGTGCTATCGAGTGCGGTTTCTCGGTTCTCAGGAACCCCGTAAACGGAAACATCGTTGTTTACGATTATCACGGACGTCCGCTTCATATGTCCAATGCAATGGGAGTACACCGCGGGATTATCTACCTTGATATACCAAAAGAAGGAAGACAGACAATATACGGAGCCACAGGAAACTGGTTCCCGTGGCTCTGTGCAGTTTATTCGCTGTTTGCAATTCTCAGCGGATTTATCTTTAGGAAAAAAAGCAGGTCTTAGTTTATCTTAACGTTTTCCCAGAGGGTATTTATATAATCAAGAGTATCCTGGTCGAGATTGCGGTATGCGTATTCATTATACAGTGCCGCAAAATCGTCCATCGGGGGATAGAGGACAGACATCGCATCCTCTCCCATCGTTTCAACATATTCCGGATCCGTGTAAACGATCTTATTCGGTGAAGCATACCATGTGTACTCTGCGTTTGCTATGGCAGCATCGTGATCGAGCATGTAGTTGATGAATATCTCAGCCAGCTCTTTGTCGGCGCAGCATTTCGGTATGCACATGGCATCGATGTAGTAGTTTGTCGGGTCCGGATAATAGAATCTGAGATCCACATCTTCTGCCTCGGCATCAAGCATGGTGAAATAATCACCTGCATAGTAGGCGCCTATTGCAGCCTCACCTGATTCCATCAGATTAAAAATCTCATCCATTACCATTCCGTAGAGAAGCGGCCGCTGAGTCATCAGTTCATCGTATTCGGCATCCCAGTCGGCATGATCGGCAGAGTTTACACTCTTGTTCAGTTTATATGCTGCCGTACCGAAAGCATCGCGGGAGTTGTTGAACTGAAGGATACGTCCTGCATATTTTTCGTTCCACATAAGATCCCACCCGGTCGCATCTGCGGAATCGACTTCATTGGCATTGTAGATGATGCCGACGATTCCGTATGCATACGGAACGGAGTACTTGTCTTCCGGATCATAATAAAGTCCGTGGAAATTCTCATCAATGTTCTTATAGTTAGGTATATTGTCAAAGTCGAGAGGAAGCAGAAGATCCTCTTTTGCCATGCGGGCAATCATGTAATCTGAAGGGATGATAACATCATAGCTTACAGCGCCTGTTGAAAGCTTGGCATACATATCCTCGTTGCTTGCGAAGGTATCATAGTTTACCTGGATATCCTCGCCGTACTCCTGCTCATACCATTTTTCAAATTCGGCTATGGTATCGAAGCTGTCTTCGCTTCCGTCGGAGATGTATTCACCCCAGTTATATACGTTCAGCACGCGGGTTTCTCTGCTGCCGCCACAGCCTGAAAGGCAGAAAACAGCGAGAACAGCAGCCACAGCAATAATCAGTTTTTTCATCTCCTTTTACCTCCGTCTTTATTATTATCGGAAAGATTGGTGAATATAAGCAATGCAAGAATTACAAAGAACGTAATGGTTGCAAGAGCATACATTTTCGGTGTGACCGTTTTCTTTGTCATGTTGTAGATCCTGACCGGAAGAGTCTGGAAACCATTGCCGGAAGTAAAATAGCTGATTACGAAATCATCAAGACTCATAGTGAAAGCCATGATAGCACCTGTGATGATTCCGGGAGATATCTCGGGAAGCGTAACCTTGAAGAATGCCCGAAGCGGCGTACATCCGAGATCCTGTGCTGCTTCGGGAAGAGCTGCATCCATCTGCTGAAGCTTCGGCAGAACCTGAAGGATCACATATGGCAGACAGAAGGTTATGTGTGCGATAAGCAGCGTACCGAAATCAAGACTCGTATTTCTTCCGAAGATACGTCCGGCAAAAACGAACATAAGCATCAGAGATATACCCGTGATGATATCGGGATTGGTCATGGGAATATCAGTAACCGTGTCCATATACCGGCGATACCAGGAGCGGCGCAGCTTTACGATTCCTACAGAAGCGGCAGTACCCATGACTGTTGAGATGAGCATTGCCAGGGTCGCAAGAATCAGAGTGTTTTTGACACTGATCAGCGTCTGAGCATCATTAAAAAGTTCGCTGTACCACTTGAAAGAGAATCCCGAAAAAACAGAAAGACTCTTTGTTGTATTGAATGAGAAAATCAGCAGTATGGCAATCGGCGCAAACAGGAATATAAAAAATATAACTGTAAAGATTCTGGATGCAGTCTTCATTTCCGGCCACCTCCATATACTGCTTTATTGGTAAAATGCTTCATGATCGCCATGCATATAAGAAGTACGATCATAAGAATAAATGCTATTGCTGCAGCAAAGTGCAGATTGTTTGCAACGAACTGACCCTCGATCGCATCACCGATGAGGAAGAATTTGCCGCTGCCTAACTTCTGGGAAATGTAGAACGTACTGATGGACGGAATGAGAACCATCGTGATTCCGCTGAGTACACCCGGAAGTGACAACGGGAAGATAACTCTTTTTAATACTGCAAAATTATTGCATCCTAAATCCCTGGCAGCTTCGATGAGTTTATAATCCATCTTGGCCATAATCGAATAGACCGGAAGGACCATGTACGGAAGATAATCATAAACCATTCCGATGATGACAGCGGTCTCAGTACCGATGATATGCAGCGGGCCAAGTCCGATGAACCCCAAAAGACTGTTCAGTATGCCGGTGTCCTGCAATATTGTCATCCAGGCATAGGTTCTGATAAGGAAATTCATCCACATGGGAATCATGATCAGGACCAGCATTATTTTCTGGGCTTTTTCTCCGGCGGTTGCCATGATATAGGCAATCGGATAACCGAGAATAAAACAGATGACAGTCGAGATGACCGCAAGCTTGAGTGAACGTGCAAAGATAAGCAGATATGTATGCACCTCGGCACCGTCGACCTGGCTTGTTGCGGTAAAGAACTTGGTTATGTTTTCTGTTGTAAAGCCGAAGCTGTTATTCGTGAAAGCATAGTAAGCCACGAAAAACAGGGGAACGACTATGAAAAGCAGCGACCATAAGGAGTAGGGCAGCAGTTCGATTCTGAATGAACCTGCGTGCCTGTTTCTGCGGCCGCGTTCGACAGGTTTCATTCCTCGACCTCGCTTTCCGGTTCGATAATTTCTTCAAGTTCATCAAGCTCATTGGAGAACGAAGAATAATCGCCATAGAGGCCGGAATATTCCGACTTCTTCATGATATGTATTGCATCAGGCTCGATGAAGAGACCGATTCTTTCATCAACATTAACGGCATCCGTAGACTGGATCATCCATTTGAAGCCTCCAATATCGACGATGATTTCATAATGAACGCCCATGAAGGTTCCGGATGTGACAACACCCTGCAGATGTCCCTTCTCGAGTGAAACAACGGCCACATCCTCAGGACGGACAACTACGTCTACTGACTCGTTCTTTGCAAAGCCTGTATCCACGCATTCGAAGGTGTGACCGGAGAAACGGACCTTTCTGTCTTCCAGGAAAATGCCGTCGAGTATGTTGCTTTCTCCGATGAAGTCGGCAACGAATGCATTTTTCGGCTCACTATATATGTCGGCAGGAGTGCCGATCTGCCGGATCTTTCCGTCGCTCATTACCACGATAGTATCACTCATAGTGAGAGCTTCTTCCTGATCATGAGTAACGAAGATGAATGTGATCCCGGTTGCCTTTTGAATCTTTTTGAGTTCCTGCTGCATATC
>JAGHSD010000086.1 GCA_018066045.1 Candidatus Darwinimomas equi
GGTACTGTATAAAGACGGAGAATTCCTTACGATTGACGAGGAAAAAGTAAAATCTGATGCAGAAAAAACGTTCAGGAAAATTCTGAACAAATTGTAATCCGAGCAATTATGGAAGTAAGAATCGGAAAATATCAGCTGCATTACGGAGAAGAACCATGCATCAGCGGTACCCGCGGTTCGGGTACCGTGTTTTTTAGCGGATGCAATATGAGATGTGTATTCTGTCAGAATGCACCGATTAGCCATCATGGTAAAGGCAGACAATATACTGTTGAAGAACTTTCTGATATTTTCAGGGAGCTTGAAGACAAAGGTGCACATAATATAAATATTGTTACGGGAAGCGTATGGGCTGATCGGATTATCGAAGCATTCAAACTGTATAGACCGTCAATACCTGTTGTGTGGAATTCTTCCGGATATGAGACTGTAGAAACTTTAAAAAAACTGGAGGAATATGTTGATGTATATCTTCCGGATTATAAGTATGAAGACAGTAGTCTGGCTTTTAACTTTTCCGGTCGAAGAGACTATCCCGAGGTCGCAGGAGATGCGATACGTGAAATGCTAAGGCAAAAGGGGAATCCTGTATTTGATGAGGACGGTATTATACAAAAAGGTGTGATAATAAGACATCTTGTACTTCCTCTGCATCTTAAAAACAGTGAATCTGTTATCGCAAATTTCAGAAGACATTTCGGTGATGCATGGGTGAGTCTGATGCTCCAGTATACGCCTGTCATTCATTCGGATGAATATCCGGAACTCAACAGGACGCTTACAAAAAGGGAATGTGAAAAGATTACAGGACTGCTTTCTGACAGCGGAATCGAAAACGGATATATACAGGATATAAGTGCGGCAGTTCCTGATCTGATCCCGGATTTCTGACTACGTATAAGGAGTACAACATGAAAGATATAAAGCTGATCGCTTTTGACCTTGACGGTACATTGATGACAACAGACAAAAGAATTACTCAAAGAACGTATAATGCACTTAAGGCTGCAAGTGACAAAGGTGTTGCAATAGTTCCTGCTACAGGAAGATTTCTGAAAACTGTTCCGCAGGAGATTAAAGACATGCCTTTTGTTGATTACATTATATCTATAAACGGTGCATACGTTTTTGATGTACGAAACGAAAAAGCAATCTATAGATCAGAAATCCCCTTACAATCTGCAATCAATATATTGTCATATTTTGATGCATTGCCTGTAGCATATGACTGCTATATGGATAATGACAGCTTTATAAATTCAGAAATGAAAGATCATATTGATGAATATGTGGAAGACCGCTTTTATCTTGATATGGTATGGAAATTCAGAAATCCGGTCAGCGAGCTTAAAAAATATCTTCTTGAACAAAAGAAAGATGTTCAGAAAATTATGGCATACACAAAAGATCAGAGAATAAGAAAAATGCTGATGTCGGAACTTGAATCTAAATTTGAAGGTATTATTGTTACATCATCAATTAAGAATAATATAGAGATAAATGCATCAGGAGCAAATAAAGGAGATGCATTGAAAGCATTGGCTGATTATATCGGAATTGACATAGAGCATACTATGTCATTCGGAGACAGCTACAATGATATTCCCATGATCCGCGAGGCGGGAACCGGAGTATGCATGTCTAACGGGAATGCAGAGACAAAAGGATCTGCGGATATAATCGCGCCTTCAAATGACGAGGACGGAGTTGCTGATATCATAGAAAAAAACATCCTTATGCACTAAATATAGCCGGAGTATACCGTATAACTAC
>JAGHSD010000166.1 GCA_018066045.1 Candidatus Darwinimomas equi
ACCCGGCAGCACGCCGGGTGCTTATACTTCAGCCAATCTCCCGAAAAACACATCAATATTGCATTTACGGTCTTTACGATATATAATATCTTTAACAAATTGCCGGAGGTATGGATATGGCAACAAAAGCAATGAATTTTAAAACCGATGAAGTACGTATCGCGGATATTAAATCCGTGGCATCTGTTTTTCGTATGACTATTACTGATGTGGTAAATGAGGCGCTGGATGAGTATCTGGCAAAGATGAAAAAGGATCCGTTCTACAGGCTGACAGCTAATGTAAATGATGCCTCAGAGGAGGAGTCTAAAGAAGTTCTTGAAGCGATAGAGACTCTTTCCGATGATGATTTGACAATCAGCCAAGTGAAGCATTTTGAAGTCTGACCGGAGGGAATATGGGAGTCGGAAAGCCGTTTTCATATGATATTCAGTATACTAAGATTGCAGATAAGTTTCTGAAGGAACATGAGGATGTTCGTTCAGAATATGAAGATGCTATTAAAGAACTTTTGACCGGAGATCACCCGGAGCGGATTGATGTTAAGCGAATAAAAGGGAAGAAAAATAATTATTTTCGCATACGTCTGGGACAGTATCGGGTGATTTATACAATTATTGACGGAAAGATAGTAGTAATCAGGACACTTCTCGCCGGTCCCGGAGGAGATGTATATAAAAAAATGGGTGGAATGAAGTAAAAGGATGATATAATAGCTTAAGATAAGCTTAATAATACATTTTTCAGACAGGAGAGAAAATGAAATCATATAACATTACTTACGCAAAAGGAGATATCAACTGGGCCGATGTTCCCGAACTTAATGTTGACGAGTGGAACTGGTGCGATCCGTGCGACATCTCTGCAAAGTTTCAAATCGTCTGGAACGAGGATGCAATATCGTATCACGCGGTATCTGCAGAGAAAGACATTCTTGCCAGATTCGATGCACAGAACTGTGATGTCTGGTGTGACAGCTGCATGGAATTTTTCTTCAGACCGGATGAGAATGATCCGAGATACCTGAACTTTGAATGTAACCCGAACGGAGCATTATATACGGGTATCGGAACAAATATGCCGGATCGTGTAAGACTGCTTGCTCAGGATGAGAAAACGGAGTTCAGTATAAAGACCGGAAGGACGCAGGACGGATGGGAGATATTCCTCAGCGTGCCGTCAGCATTTATCAGAAAATTCTATCCGGGTTATGAATTAAAAGAGGGTAATGTAATATATGCAAACTGCATGAAGTGCGGTGATGATACAGCAGTGCCGCATTTTATGTCATGGAATAAATATCCTGAAGAGCCGGTGACATTTCACAACAGTGCCGCTTTCGGAAAGATGGTATTAATTAAATAATAGGGGGAATTTTTATGAATTGGCCGCTTGCGCTTGCATTCTTGTTTTACTGGGGAGCTATCGAAGGATGGATAATCGAGTTCCTGTTCAGAAATCTTATCAGCCACAAGGGACCGCGTGGTAAATATTTCATCAATCCGGGATTCTGTAAAGGCCCGTGGCTTCCGATTTACGGAATAGGACTTGCTGCTATGTTTACGATTTCGGCGCTGATACAGCAGGCATTTCCGACTGCTTCACCGATAATTGTTATTCTGCTGATCGGTATTACGATGAATGTAATCGAGTTTATCGGCGGATTCGTACTTCTTAAATGTTTCAACACACGTTTATGGGACTACCGCGACCAGCCGGGAAACATCATGGGAATTGTATGCCCGCTGTTTGCGCTCATCTGGACGGCAATAGGTGCTGCTTATTATCTGCTTCTTCATAATTATGTTATCAGTGAGCTGTGGTGGCTCAGTAACAACCTGGCATTCTGCTTCGTTATCGGACTGTTCTGGGGACTGTTCATAGTGGATATTGTTTCATCATTCAAGACGATTGCGGCTGTCAAGAAGTACGGCGATAAGCATGATGTAATTGTTAAGGTTGAAGAACTCAAGCAGGCTATGCAGAAACAGAGGATGGATAAGGCCGAAAGACTTAAATTCTTCAACGAGATTGCAGGAACTGAGATTGAAGATATCATGAACAATATCGATCAGCATAAGCAGGCTATGGAGTCTAAGGAAACTGCACTCAAATCACACAGAACAAAAAAACATAAAGAGTCACAGAAAACAAAGAAGAATAAATAATATGGAGTTTCCAGAATGAAGAGAGTACTTTGTTACGGGGATTCAAACACCTGGGGATATAATCCCAATGAAGCCAATGCGGTAACCGGTGCTATAGCAAGATATCCCGAGCATGTCCGCTGGACCTCAGTCATGCAGGATGTGCTAGGCGATGAATACAAGGTGCTTGAGGAAGGATATTGCGGCAGAACCACGGTATTCGATGATCCTCTTGCAGTAGGAAGAAACGGATTCAGTACTCTGGAGGTAATGTTCAGTACCTGTGATCCGGTAGACCTTATTATCATCATGCTCGGAACCAACGACTGCAAGGATATGTTCTGTGCAAGTCCTTACGTTATCAATCAGGGGCTTTTCAGAACGATCTGTGAATTCCGGGATCTGATGAAGTACTCCAATTCACCGGATGCAAAGATCATGATCGTCAATCCGCCAAGACTTACACCCTGCGGAGACGGAAGCTTCACATATGGGTTTTCACAGGAATCAGTGAAAAAGTCTGTCGAACTAAAGGAATATTACAGACAGCTTGCTGTTGACACCGGCTGCGGGTTTTTTGATGCTGACCCGCTTGCAGCGTTTGACCCGATTGACGGAACACACCTTACGGCAGAAGGTCACGGAAAGCTCGGCAGGGCATTGGCAGAGAAAGTAAAAAGCATACTTGGATAAATCAAATCATTATTAATATGGCAGAACTTTTTGAACTTATCACTCCGTGCCACTTCGGTCTGGAGTCTGTAATGAAAAGAGAAATTATCGACCTCGGTTATGATATAACCGGGGTCGAAGACGGAAAGGTAACCTTCGCAGGAGATGCGGAGGCCATCGCCCGTGCCAACATCGGACTCAGGACAACAGAGAGAGTCCTTTTAAAGGCCGGGGAGTTTACCGCAATGACTTATGATGAACTGTTCGAAGCGACGAAGGCAATTCCGTGGGAAAACTACATTCCTAAGGACGGAAAGTTCTGGGTCGCAAAAGCCAACTCTATTAAGTCAAAGCTGTTTTCTCCGTCGGATATTCAGTCCATCATGAAAAAAGCGATGGTGGAGAGACTTAAGTCAGTCTACGGAGTAAGCTGGTTTGAGGAAAGCGGTAATCCTTATCCGCTCAGAGTGTCCATCAATAAAGATGTTGTCACGATAGGAATTGATACATCGGGAGAATCTCTTCATAAGCGTGGCTACAGGACCATGACAGCCAAGGCTCCGATTACTGAGACGCTTGCTGCTGCGCTGATCATGCTGACACCGTGGCACGCAGACAGAATTCTTGTAGATCCTTTTTGCGGGTCGGGAACATTTGCCATAGAAGCGGCAATGCTTGCAGCCAACATAGCTCCGGGTATGAACAGAGAGTTTACGGCGCAAAGCTGGGATAATCTGATTGACAGGAAGATCTGGTACGACTGCTTCGACGAGGCACGTGATATGGTGAACATGGATATCGAGACTGATATTCAGGGATATGATATTGATGAAAATGTGATCAGGGCCGCACGAATCAATGCAGCACAGGCGGGAGTCGGGAATATGATTCATCTTCAGCAGAGAGATGTGGCGCAGCTTTCTCATCCGAAGAAATACGGTTTCATCATAACCAATCCGCCCTACGGTGAGAGAATATCGGATAAGCAGGAATGCGAGCAGCTGTACAGGGTGCTTGGAGAAAGATATTCACAGCTTGACGCATGGTCGATGTATCTTATTACCGCATTTAGTGATGCCGAGAAATTCATCGGACGCAGGGCCGACAGGAACCGCAAGATATATAACGGTATGATGAAGACCTATTTCTATCAGTTCATGGGTCCGAAACCACCAAAAAGAACATGAGGGACAGTCCCTGGTGTTCACATCCCGGAGGGAAAATGAAAATTATTTTTGCAACAGGAAATAAAGATAAACTGAAAGAGATAAAGAGGATATTCGAGGATACCGGATATGAGGTTGTCTCGATGAAGGAAGCCGGTTTTGATGAAGATATTGAGGAAACCGGAGAGACATTTGAAGAGAATTCATACATAAAAGCAAAAGCCATATGGGATAAGACCGGAGGTCTGGTAATGGCAGATGATTCCGGATTTATGGTTGATTATCTGAACGGTGCGCCGGGTGTGTATTCTGCCCGCTATCTGGGTGAAGATGCGGACTATGATACGAAATGCAGAGGAATACTCAAGGCACTTGAAGGTGTTCCGAAAGAAAAGAGGGGAGCAAGGTTTGTATCTGTAATTACGGCAATCCTTCCCGACGGCAGAGTACTTACTGCAGAGGGAGCATTGCAGGGAATCGTCAATGACAGGATGGAGGGAGAAAACGGATTCGGTTATGATCCTATCCTGTATATTCCCGGGATCGGCAGGACGACTGCCCAGATATCAATGGATGAGAAGAATGCGATAAGTCATCGCGGAAAAGCATTAAAGCTGATGAGAGAAAAACTTCTGAAAGCTTTTGAATAACAGTATACCTAAAACGCCGGCGGAGATTACCTCCCCGGCGAAAACTGTTATAAAGGACAGCCATATCGGAACGATTCCGTATGCATACCGGAGAATAAGCGGGATTATGAGTGTATTTGCCGCAATCGGCGGTATGACTGACAGATACGGATGTGATTTCAGCATTCTGGTTCCGAGTGCACCTGCAAGGGTGGCGATACTTCCGAATATGATATCAGGAAGTGCTGCACCGGTGATTATATTGGACAGTATGCATCCGACGAAAAGCCCCGGAACTGCAGCCGGGGTAAGAAGCGGAAGAATGCAGAGCGCTTCCGACAGGCGCACCTGTATCTGTCCGTTCGCAAGTCCCAGTGCGTGTGACACCAAAGTAAGCACCACATAAAGTGCTGCTATCATTGCCGATATAGTAAGAGATTTTACCGAACTGTCTTTCACGAAGCATAGTATAGCAGAAAACAGGGTAAAAATCTGCTATAATAAAAAACATGAAGATAAGACAGTACAACATAACAGGGATGAGCTGCGCCGCATGCAGCGCAAGGGTAGAGAAAGCAGTAAAAGCTCTGCCTGATGTTGATGCGGTAAATGTCAACCTGCTCACCAATTCGATGAGCGTTGACGGAAAAGTTTCTGATGCTTTGATAATAAAGGCAGTAAAGGATGCCGGATACGGATGCTCTCCGAAGACAGACCCGTATATTTCGGAAGACACGGAGACGCCCGTACTGGTGCTGCGCCTGATTGTTTCGGTTATCATATCGATAGTAATCATGGTCGTAAGCATGACGGACAACAACGCTCCGAGATGGCTGTGCCCTGTTCTTGCGCTTTCAGTAATGATAATAAACGGAAAGTTTTTTGTAAACGGAGTAAAAGGCGTGATACACGGCGCACCGAACATGGATACTCTCGTTGCTCTCGGCAGCCTTGCGTCATTTATATACGGGTATTACGATTCCGCGGCGATGATACCTTCGCTGATAACCGTAGGAAAGACACTGGAGGCATATTCGAAGGGCAAGACTACAAACGCAATCAAGTCACTCATGCGGCTTGTTCCGAAGGCAGATATAAAGGTCGGTGAAGAATTTGAGATAAGACCCGGAGAGAGTATTCCGGCGGATGCGGTCATCATAGAAGGAATCAGTGCAGTCGATGAATCGGCACTTACGGGAGAAAGCATCCCGGTGGATAAGCAGACAGGAGACACGGTAAGCGCCGGAACGATAAACAAATCGGGATTTTTAAAATGCCGGGCGCTCCGCGTAGGAAGTGATACAGCGCTCGGACAGATCATAAAGATGGTAAGCGATGCATCATCGACGAAAGCACCCATTGCAAAAACAGCGGATAAAGCAGCAGGAATCTTTGTACCGGCTGTGCTTGGAATTGCGCTGATCACATTTATCATCTGGAAGATCACGGGACAGGATACCGGTTTTGCGCTTTCTCGCGCAATATCAGTTTTAGTAATAAGCTGCCCGTGCGCACTCGGACTTGCGACTCCCGTAGCGATCATGGTAGGCAGCGGCAAAGGCGCAAAGAACGGAATACTGTTTAAGACCGCGGCATCGCTTGAACAGACAGGCAAGGTCAGCACAGTAATACTTGACAAGACAGGAACCGTTACAAGCGGAGAACCCGTTGTAACGGATGTTGTTGATTCCGGCACATCCGAAAAAGAGGTACTTCAGCTTGCTCTGTCTCTGGAGAAAAAAAGCGAGCATCCACTTGCGGGAGCGATAGTAAGATATGCGGAAAAATGCGGACTTAAGGCCGAAGATGTGACTGAGTTTGAGGCGCTGCCCGGAAACGGAATACGCGCGATGTATCATGGCAGTCAGGCCTATGCCGGAAGCATCAGATTTTTATCCGAAAGAGCTGATGTTCCCGACAGCATCAAAGCATATGCGGATGCTCTGGCAGAAGCGGGGAAGACCCCGATGGCATTTTTTGCCGAAGGAAAACTTGCGGGTCTTATAGCTGTGGCAGATGCAGTAAAACCCGATTCCGAAGAAAGCATAAGGCAGCTTCGAAACATGGGCATCAGGACCGTTATGCTGACCGGAGACAATGAGCGCACGGCAAGGGCAGTAGCGGCACAGACAGGAGTTGATGAAGTTATTGCGGAAGTTCTTCCGACGGAAAAAGCGGAAGTCGTGAAGCGTTACCAGAGATACGGAAAAGTAATGATGGTAGGAGACGGAATCAACGATGCACCGGCACTGACAGCTGCGGATATAGGAGCTGCCATAGGTACCGGAACGGATGTGGCAATCGATGCGGCAGATGTAGTGCTGATGAAAAATTCTCTGATGGATGTTCCTGCGGCAATCAGACTGAGCAGGGCTGTAATAAGAAATATTCATCAGAATCTTTTCTGGGCATTTTTCTATAATTCAATCGGTATTCCGCTGGCCGCCGGCATTTTCATTCCTATAACAGGATGGCAGCTGAGTCCGGTGTTCTGTGCAGCCGCAATGAGCGTATCAAGTTTCTTTGTAGTAATGAATGCGTTGAGACTGAATCTTGTAGATGTATATAATACAGAAAAAGACAGACCTCTGAAGAAATCCGAACAGCCGGAAAATGATAAGAATACAGAGACAGCATGCACTGAATCAGGATGCAGTATAAACGAAAAACAGAAAATAAAAGATGAGAGTATAAAGGAGGAGCAAAAGATGTTCAGAACCACCGTAGAAGTTGAAGGAATGATGTGCCCGATGTGCGAGAAGCATACGAACGAGGCAATACAGAAAGCATTTGATATAAAAGAAGTTAAGTCGGATCACAATGCCGCTAAGACAGTAATACTCAGTAATGAAAAATTGGATGAAGAAAAACTTTCAGCTGTAATAAAAAAAGCCGGCTACAACCCCGGCTCCGTAACTGTAGAAGAGGTGTGAACACCAGGGACTGTCCCTAATGTACATTGTACAAAAAAAATACAATGAACACCAGGGACAGTTCCTGGTGTTCTTTCCTGGTGTTCTTTATTTATTCCGGAAACATCATGTTTTCCATATACAGATTATTGAATAGCGGGTTTCCGCCCAGATTTACGTGAGATGAGATTGATGCGATTTTCCTGACGGCGTCAATCTTTTCCATATCGCCTAAAAGCTGACACGCTCCGGTCAGGGCGGCATTTCCGATAACGCAGATCTTATCCTCGAACTCTTCAGGAAGAAGACCTATTCTTACGGCACTTTTTACATTGAGATGAGCTCCGAATCCTCCGGCAATATATACCTTCTTCACATCATTGAAACCGATACCTGCTTCTTTCAGCATGGTCGCGATACCGGATGCTATCGCAGATTTCGCCAGCTGTACCTGACTGATGTCCTTCGGCGTAAGAAATACATTTTCCGAAAGTATAAGTTCATCCTCGTCCGTGCCTCCGGTTTCCTCTATCATACCCTGATCAAGAAAAGCTGCTATGGCATCTATGAGTCCGGACCCGCATATTCCGACGGCCGGTGCATTGTCAATAGTATGAACATCGATTCTGCCGTCTGTCAGTTTAACGGTATCCACGGCTCCGGGCACGCAGGAACATCCGCAGCTGATTCCCGCACCTTCAAATGCCGGGCCGGCGGCTGTTGAACTCACATAGAGAGTGCCGTCCTTCCACAATACGATCTCACCGTTGGTACCTATATCGCACAACATGGACGTTTCATCCGATTCGCACATCCCGCTTGCCAGCACGGCAGTGGAAATATCAGCGCCGACAAATGCATGCATGCACGGCGGAAGATATGCCGTAGTGGGTCCGAAATTCATCCTCACATCAAACAGACAGTCGGCTTCAAACGGAGCGTGAGAAAGCGATTCCGTGTTCAGACCCGCAAGAAGATACAGCATGGTTGTATTTCCCGTAATGACCATGCTGTCCGGATCAATCTCATTTTCTCCTAAAGCTTCCTCGATGGCTTCACATATCTGCTGCTGGAGGAACTGCGATTTCCCGCCCATGGAAGCCTCGATACGTCCGATGACATCCGATGCTACGCTTGTCTGAGGGTTGATGAAACCGGTTTCGTTCATCAGCTCGCCCGTAATCAGATTATATGTCCGCATGGCAACCGTGGTCGTTCCTATGTCGATCGCAGTTCCGATTGCGCCGGGCATCGGATCCTCAAACGTTACCTCACCCGTGCCGGAAAGTTCAATCTGCTTCATCACATCAGTATCCGGAAGCTCAACGGTCAGTTCATCGCTGTCCGGAAGCCGGTACTGACATGACAGCTCTTCGGTTCCGTCCACCCATACTCTGCACTTTGCGCAGACGCCCCTTTTTCCGCAGGGATGAGGAACATAGTACCCGGCACCTTCAAGAACCTCCGACAGAAGGGGATTACCTATGTAGTTTACCTCGCGGGTTATACGGTTTTGTATTACAGTCAGTTTAGACACTTTTTAATCTCCGTTATATAAGTCGGGTCTGAACCGCAGCATCCGCCGACATAACTTACTATGTCAAATGCCGGGCGCAGAAGCTGCGCAAACTCTGCGGCACCGATAGGTGCGCTCGATGTTCCGTCACTGTTGAGAATCGGTTTGCCGGCATTCGGTTTGAACATCAGAGGAAGGTCTGTCTTTTCGGCAAACTCCCTGATGATAGGCATTGCCTGTTCCGGACCGAGAGAGCAGTTCATTCCGATGGCATCAATACCGATCGGAGTCAGGATATCAATGATGTCCTGAACCGAGTTTCCCATCATGGTCTTTCCGGACTTTTCAAAGGTCATGGAACAGAATACCGGAATATCATGCTTCTTCGCTGCAGCAGCTGCTATCCTCATCATCTCTTTATCCATGAATGTTTCAAGCATAACAACATCTGCACCGGCATTTACGCCCGCAGTTATCACCTCGTCATATATTTCATAGCATTCATCTTCCTCAAGATCACCGTAAGGTTCGAGAAGCATTGAAAGAGGTCCGAAAGGAAGACCGATTCTTGCTTCTGTTCCTGCAAGAGTTTCCTTTGCAATCTTTACTGCTGCGGTCACAACGTCTGCAGGAGCGTAGCTTGAAGATCTCTTGACGGCAGGACCGTTTGCACCGAAAGTATTGGCCTGAATTATTTCCGAACCGGCCTCATAATAATCCTTTGTCAGCTTGGCAACGAGCTCGGGATGTTCGATGTTATACTTCCATACAGGCTCGTTTTTGATACCTGCCTCATCGGCGTAGTGCCAGAGACTTGTTCCGTATGCTCCGTCGAGCAAAGTGATTTTCCTATTCATTATGACCTCCTTATGGTATCGGATTCAAAAGTTTCTATAATCTTATCCAGACGACTGATTGTGTCCGTATCAAGTTCTGCGGTATTGCCTGCGGCAAGAATTCTGTCTACCAGCTTTCGGGCATCTTTGTCTATTGAAGGATAACCGTCGGCCGCCCACCTGTCGTATGACTGACAGAACGGAATGGTGGGGTTCCAGAACTCTCCGCTGTAGAGATTATCGAGAGTGTGATCTTCCATAAGGAAGCTGCCCCTGGGTCCGACATCCTCTATTACATCAGCACCCATCACTTCATCGGAAGTATCAATACCGTTCATCAGGCGCTTGATGATTCTGTTTACTTCATTGTCCATTACCAACTGCTCCAGACTCGTTGTAAGACCGCAGGCAAACATACCGGAGTTCATAACGATGTCATTGTGAGCATTCATTGCGGTGAAGTTGTTTATGAATGATTCCCATGCCTGGCGCTCGTCCATCGCGTTGCTGTCAGAATTGGTAGCTGTAGTATGAGACGGCATTCCGTAATACCGGGCCATCTGACACCCGGCAATAGTCAGAAGTGCGGATTCGGGTGAGCCGATCTTAGCGCATGAGTATTTCATATCATATGTTGTCCATGATGCACCGTACATCAGAGGAGTTCCGGGATTGGCGGTTTCGGCAATAACCACACCGCTTAACAGTTCCGCCGTGTTCTCAAGCAGCAGTCCCGATACAGAATACGGTGAGCTTACTCCGGCCATCGGTTCGGGAAGAATTACGAGCGGTACGCCCGCCTTGGCACATGCTGTGAATCCTTCAACCGTATCCCTGCCCCAGAATAACGGGCTTGAAGGTGACAGCTGAAGAATAGCGTTGGGTTTATGTGCTATATCATCCGTTCCCGCAACTGCCTTCATCATGTCTAACAGTGCATATACGACGCGGGCACTTTCCGTTGAGAGGAACAGCGGCTTAGTAGTGGTTTTGAATAATGCTTTCGCTGCATGAAGAAGAGTTGATTCCGGAGCAACACCCATCGGATTAAGCGGAGCTCCCACGATATCAATGCTTTCGCACCATTGCGAAACGATACCGAATTCCTCGACATCCTTTACAGAGGCATATCTTCTTTCGGAGGAGGTACTGTCAATACAGAAAACTGCATTGTGACCTGATGCACAGTGCACGTTTCCGTCGCCGATAATCATCGCCTCATTACCGCTGCGGTCATACAGTGTGAAACTGTGAGGAACCAGCTTTATACAGTCTTCAACAAGTTTTCGCGGAAACCTGCAGACACGGCTGTCGCTGTCTGTTTTGCATCCGGCTGCTTTGAGCATGTCCATGACGGAATCGCTCATTATTACCATTCCGGTGCTTTCAAGAATGTGCAGAGCAGCTTCGCTGACCTTATACATCTCCTCCTCGGAAAGCACGGAAAAAGGACTCAGTTTCATAGTATCCCTCCTTTGACTTTATTAAGTTGATTATACACTAATGCATGAATTAGTTCCAGCGGATGTAAAGCAAATAAAAAAGCAATAAGCGGTCGCCGGTACGAATTTATTCACATTTGACGGCCGCTTATATGATATAATATCAGCATGATTAAGAAGAACTCTACAAAAAAACTGGTTGTCTCGGCGATGCTTCTTGCGATAGCAGTATTGCTTCCGTCGATTACCGGAAATATTCCCAAGGTTGGCAACGCTCTTTGTCCGATGCACATACCTGTGCTGCTCTGCGGCTTTATCTGCGGGTGGCCCTGGGGTCTCGCAGTGGGATTTATCTCCCCGCTGTTAAGATCCGCGATGTTTGTCGCCGGTGCAGTGACGACAGCCATCCCGGGAATAATCATACAGATAATACTGATACCGCTGATAATCATGGCGTTACAGAAGAATAAAATGATACCTATAGAAGGAGAATAGTTATGGCAAATCCAATAGTAACCATCACCATGGAAAACGGTGACACTATCAAGGTTGAACTCTATCCGGAGACAGCTCCGAATACAGTCAACAATTTCATCAGTCTTGTTAAAAAAGGTTTTTACAACGGAACTATATTCCACTGTGTCATTCCGGGATTCATGATCCAGGGCGGAGATCCGGAAGGAACAGGAATGTGCGGCCCGGCTTACTCGATCCCGGGAGAATTCTCTATGATCGGTTTTGACAACAAGCTCAGTCACAAGAGAGGAG
>JAGHSD010000099.1 GCA_018066045.1 Candidatus Darwinimomas equi
TATAGTTGATATAAAACTTGATATTTGATTGCAATTTCATTATAATGAACCTGCAAACCTGAGAGGAGGCATTAAATTATGTTATGTCAGTTTTCTTTTCAGAATTTTAAATCATATAAAAACGAAACCACTTTGGATTATCAGGCGGCCGCCCTTCCTGAGTTTATAAAAACACTGATTACGAAAGAGAATGCGGCAGACCTTCTGCCTGTCAGCGTTCTTTACGGGCCTAACGGAGGAGGAAAGTCAAATCTCCTGCAGGCACTGGGCTGCGTTATTTCAACTGTTGTAAAACCGGTGTATGAACTGGAAAAAAACCGTCAGGAGGTCGTAATACAGCAAAAAGTTGATGCGGTTCCTTTTCTGTTTGATCAGACTTCAGCCGGGGAACCAACGGAGTTTCGCTTGTATTTTAGAGTGGAAAAAAATGAGTACCGTTACTATTTGTCAATAAGGGATGATGAGATCATTTCAGAGTCTCTGTACCGCAAAACTGTTACAGGGAAAAAACCAGCATTGATTTTTGAACGCGAAATGTCAGACATCACGATTGGACCTTCTGTAAAAAGTAAAGGAATCGGTACAAACATTAATCCCAAGATGCCGTATTTATCATTCCTTGCCATCAATTATGATATTGATGTTATCAGTGAGGTAATGTCCTGGCTTGAGAGTTGTATTATTCTCAACTATGCAAATCCCAAAACAGAACTGCAGGTCCTGCTTGTAAACGATGATCCGTATAAGAATCAGTTTATTCATGCATTGAACGATATGGATATTGATATTTCGGACTATCGTTATGACGAAGATAAGAAAATGTTGTACATGAAGAGAAATATCGGAGAAAAAGAGTATGAGTTTCCGTTTAATGAAGAATCAGATGGAACGCGAAAGCTGATCGCAGCACTCCCTGTGATTCTGCTTGCCTTAAGAGAAGGACGGCTGGTTATTATTGATGAGCTGGATGCCAAACTTCATCCCAAACTTCTTAAATATGTCATAATGTTATTTAAGAACAAGGAAATCAATAAATTAGGCGCACAGCTCCTCTTTACTTCACACGATATGTATACGATGACGAATTCAGTGTTTCGCCGTGATGAAATATGGTTTGCTGCCGAAAACGAAGCGCACGAGAGCGAGATCTATTCTCTTCATGAGATCCGGGGTGAGGATAACGGCATAGTTAAGAATACAGCGGCTTATAACAAGCAGTATCTGGAAGGCCGTTATGGGGCTGATCCGTATCTTTCAAATATGCTGGGAGGTGCGTTTGCATGAGTCTGCATCCGAATAAGAAAAGCGACCTCGGAAAAAGCTGGATGCAGCCCAGACGCAACAAGCCAAAGAAGATCCAGCCGGAATATCACCTCATTGTGACAGAAGGAACAAATACGGAGCCGGAGTATTTTCGCGCTATGGCGAAGATTATTAGCCAAACATATTCTGATCGAATTCAGTTTCAGGTATGTGGTGCAGGGGACAATACACTGGGACTTTTTCAAAAGGCAAAAGATATGGCGGTATCTTCAGCCAAACCTGACATAACTCAGTAAGATGTTCATATGCAGAGTTTGAGCTTTGATTATGTGTTTTGTGTTTCCGATTCGTGACACGCTGTGACCTGAATGGTTTTTTTTGAGGTGATCTGTGAATGAATTCAGTGGTAAAAGAAAGATGGTTTCGCCTTTCTCTTCCTGATCAAATGGTCAATATTGGAAATGAGGTAAAACGCGCTGTAAGGTTTGACAGCAACGCGGAAAAGAAAACTGTTTTTCTGGAAAAGGCACTTGCGCTGACAGAGCTTACGATGAAGGATTCAAAGAATCAGAAGGTGCTGCCGGAGCTTGAAATAGGCAGGGAAGTGCTTATGGATTATAACGGAAAGCATGAATTGGACTGCCCCAAGGAAAGTATACAGCGATACTATATGAATTTTGCTTTTATGATTTGACAAATCTGCTATAATAAATAAGGTAGCTTGGTATGACACACGGAGATAATATGTGCAGGGAAACTCAAAGAGATATTTTTTTGATTCAGGCAAGGCTTTTCCGCCTTCTGCAGATCAGGTATGACCTGACAGCAGAACAGTGTGAAGAGTTGTTCAGAAAGTTTGATTTATACGAATACATCAGAGATTGTTACGAAGAGTATCATGTTCAGGGAGATGAAGCAAATCTTTCTGATGTGGAAGAGTATTTGCTGCGAAAGGGCTGGAAAAATAAGTGCCGAATGACGAGGGTTAGTCCGTATGAATACAGCATGCAGG
>JAGHSD010000085.1 GCA_018066045.1 Candidatus Darwinimomas equi
GGCAAAGATCAAAGAAGAAAAAGAAAAGCTTGCAAAATATGAAACCATGTTATCACAGGTTATTGATCAGCTTAATACACTGAGGTCTAAAAATGATTAATTTTGATGAAGAAATCAAAAACTTCAAACCGAGTCTTGAGATATCGAAAGTTGAAGATGCTATAGTACACAGTGATATTACGGATGTTCAGGATATCATGCTTGAAATGCTGAAAAAAGCCTCCAAGGAGTGATTATGGATATAGCAAGAAGATGTGCATACATCTCCAACAGCTATTATAATATTGGTCTGAAACTCACCCGTGAATATAATCTGTCAGAAGCAGCCGATAATCTGAAAAAATCGCTTCAGTTCAACAAAAGAAATACTGACGCACGGAATCTTCTGGGTCTGATATATTATCATCTGGGTGAAATTTCAGATGCCCTTGTTCAGTGGGTACTGAGCCTTAATCTGCAACCCTATGATAATGATGCAGACAGATATTTAAACGAGGTACAGCGTCAGCCGGGTCTTATAGACTCCTACGGTCAGGCAATAACCAAATTCAATCAGGCACTTGCATTATCCCAGGGCGGAACAGATGATCTGGCTATACTGCAGCTGATTAAGATTACCGAGAGTCATAAAACATATCTCCGTGCACATCTTTTGCTTGGATTACTGTACATGGAGGTTGGAGAGTACCGTAAATCATACAGATCCTTTCAAAATGCACTCCGTATCGATCATGGAAACACTCTTGCCATCAGATGTATTGATGAATTAAAGACTTATTTGCGGGAATCACAGGGAAACAAAAAAACGCTTAAAAAGGTTATTCACCCTGAGAAAGAACATGAAGACAGTGATATTATCATACCGGAACCTCTAAAAGAGCATCAGGCCTGGCAGACAATCGGAAATATTCTTATAGGATTGCTGATCGGAATTGCAAGTGTTGCTTTTATATATCTCCCTGTCAAAGAAGCTGAAATATCACGAGAATACAACAAACAGGTTATAAATGTCAGTCAGCAGCTTTCCGATGCTTCAAAAACCATCAAGCAGAAAGATGAAGAGATTCAGAAGAAACAGGATAAAATAGATTCTCTGAATTCCGAACTCGGTGAGATAAACGGATTAAATGACAGCAAGCGGCTTTCTCTTCAGAACTTAATGGAAGCTATGAGGGCATATGACTCCGGCAATATTGAGAGTGCCGCCGAATACTTCGCTGAAACGGATCCGGAGCTGATAGATGACAAGACTTATTATGATCAACTCAAAACATATTTCGATGATGACGGCTATGTTGCTCTGACTCATAAAGGAGATAAGTTCTATGAAGAAGGGGATTATCAGAAAGCGATGTATTATTATGATCTGAGTATATCCGTTCATCCGGCAAATCCGGTAGCAATTTACAAGAAGGGATTATGCTATTTCCAGATGGGAGACCGCAAAAAAGCCAATGAGATGTTTACCGAGGTCATTGAGAAATATCCTGATCATCAGGTTGCTGAAATGGCAAAAAGAGAGCGTGGATTCTGATCCACGCTCTCTTTATATCTATTCTTCAGTATAGTACATTGACGGCGGAGGCGGCGGAAGTCCGGGGCCTATTGCTTCCTCAGGTTCTGTTTTAATTCCGGGAGCCACAAAAGCCAGTCCATATTCATCTACACTTAGGGGATCGACCGTTTCAGGTTCTGTTTCCGGTACAATATATGAATTATCATCCGTGTATTCAGTTCCCTCAGGAATCATGATACCATACTCATTATGATGATTACATGTCTGCTGCGGTTCGGTTCCGACAGCAAAATACTCTGTGTATATCGGATTTCCCCTTGTATCAGCTCCGCAGTACTGTCCGGGCAATAAACCTGATTTGCGGCATATAGTCTTCCGGGATATTGAATCAGGAACAGTGAATCCCGGATCCTCCAATCCCTCATGTACTCTTGTCATTATCTTTTTCCATATCTGCTTATGAAAGGATGTCTGTCCCGAAAGAGTGTTCTCGTTTTTATCATATCCTGCCCATACACTGGCTGTGTAGTACGGAGTAAATCCTGCAAACCATATATCATAACTGTTTGTAGTGGTTCCGGATTTACCGGCACAGCTCATTCCGTCAAGATGAGCTGCTGTAGAAGTGGAATTTACATTCATAGCTCCGCTTGTATACAGTCTGTTCGGCAGCATGGAATCTTTCATGGCATCCGTAAGGAGAAATGCCGTCGACTCGCTGAATACCTGAACAGGATTCACCTTATCTTCATAAATAACTTTTCCGTTATGATCAAGTATCTTAGTAAAGAACCTGGGCTTATTGAATCTTCCATGATTTGCTATGGCTGCATATGCACCTGTTAATTCCAGATTGCTGACTCCGAGAGTAATACCGCCAAGAGCCGTTGCTGCATTATAGTCACTGTCTGTTAAAGATGTTATTCCTAATTTGCGGCAATACTCTATACCTAATTCAGGTCCGACAGTTTCAACCATACATCTTACAGCGATTATGTTCATTGAATATACGATTCCGTCCCTTATGCTGCACCAGCCGGCATATCCTGACGAATACCAGTTTCTGAACGTCTTGGTTCCGACTGTATATGGAGCATCATAATATACTGTTGCAAGGGTGGCTCCGCATGCGTCAATTGCCGGTCCGAAAGAAGAGAGCACTTTGAATGTCGATCCCGGCTGTCTTAATGCATTTGTCGCTCTGTTTAATGTGAGAGATGCTTTCTTTACTCCGCGTCCTCCGGAGATTGCCTTTACATATCCGTTTGCCTGGTCCATAAGAACAAAGCTTACCTGCGGTTCCAGCGTTGTTACCAGGTTTTCACCAAGGATCTTATCATTCTCCCCTACAATACTGTTTCGATATTCATCGACCGCTGCCTGAGCATCTTCTTCAGTGTCATAGAGCACATTATATGATTTCTCATTTTCTTTTGCCCATTCTTTCATGGTCTTTTCAGAATAATGAGTAGTTTCTCCCATGCTGTTCTTAACTGAAAGCCTGTATTCAACAGCATATTTTGAAGATATATAATTCTCCGGATTATTTACTTCCGAATCAACGATTTCCTGCATACGTGGATCCTGAGTAGTATATATCGACAGACCTCCGCTATAAAGAAGGTTATGCGCCTGAGTATCGGTATATCCGAACTCCTCTTTAAGAACATCTATGACCTGATCAACGAGTTCATCCGTAAAATATGAATAGGTTTTCATATTTTCTTTTGAAACAATGTCTATGTTCTGTATCCTGTCATATACAGGATCCGCAAGAGCCTCCAGTCTTTCTTCTTCCGTTATATATCCCTGATCCTGCATATATTGCAGGATTATTTCCCTTTTCTCAGCATTTTTAGCTTTTCCCGTAATAGGATTCAACCTGGACGGATTCTGAGTGATTCCGGCAATTACAGCGCTTTCCGAAAGAGTAAGTTCAGAGACATCTTTATCAAAATACCTTCTTGCCGCAACCTTAACGCCAAGAGAGTTGTTGCCAAGGTTTATTGTATTAAGATAATTCGTAAGGATGAGCTTCTTGTCCATAGTCTTTTCAAGTTCCACTGCAAGATACTGTTCCTGCAGCTTTCTCTCAAGCTTTTCTCCGAAGCTTTTCTCAAATCCGCCGTTAAAAACATTATTCTTAATGAGCTGCTGTGTAATCGTGGATCCGCCGCCTTCCGAATCACCTGTTATAACACCTTTTGCGGCACGGAATATGGCACGCGAATCAATTCCGTTGTGTTCCCAGAATCTGGAATCCTCAATAGCAACAAAGGCATTGATAAGATCTTCCGGAAGCTCGTCATATGTGACCTCAGCCCTGTTCGAACCTTCCATGACAAAAGTATCCGTCAGCTGTCCGTCAGCATTATACACGCTTGTTGCATATCCCATTGGAACTATACTCTCTATACTGATCTGCGGTGTATTATCTATAATTCCTTTTAAAATTCCCACACCGGCACTTATCGCAAAAACAGTAAATAAAATAACTGCAACAAGAAGTATCTTAAGTACCCATACGATAATCTTGTTGAAGTATTTTCTGGAATTGGTTCTATTGTCTTTCAGCTGTTTTTCAACGGCTTTCTCAGAAAAATCCATACTGCCTCCGAGAATATAATAGCATATCGATGATAAAAGTTCTATAATTGAAGTATGAAGAAAACTTACAATATACTGTATTCCGGAGGATCCGGAAGAATAGAGGAGAAGCGGTCGGTTTTCATATCATCCGCAAGACCTGTCCATAACGAAAAAGATATAACCGACTTTATGGAAGAGGTAAAAAAGAAATACTGGGATGCCAGTCATCATTGTTATGCCTATGTGTTATCCGGTGATCCGGCACCAAAGAAATTCTCCGATGCAGGCGAACCGTCAGGCACTGCCGGGAAACCGATTTTAGATGTAATTGAGGGATCAGATCTGCACGATACAATGATTATTGTGACCCGGTATTTCGGCGGAACACTGCTCGGTACGGGGGGATTGGTTCGCGCATATCAGGGTGCTGCAAAGGAATGCCTTGCAAGTTCGGTTATTAAAGAAAGGCATGATGGTATTCAGCTTACATATACCATTGATTATGATTTATACGGAAAGATTCAGAAGTTAGCCGAAAACGAACCGGTTTATCTGATGACTCCTGAGTTCTCCGAAAAAATAAAAATCAATATAGCAGTAGACAAATCCTATTCTGAGAATATAATAGATAAGGTTGAAGAAATAAGCGCTGCAAAAGCAGTTCTTACTGACACAAGAGAAATATTTTTTACTGATATGGACGGCAGGGTTATTATTATATGAATATTAGAAGAGAAAATATCAGAAACGTTGCAATCATAGCACATGTAGACCACGGTAAAACAACACTTGTAGATCAGCTTTTAAGACAAAGCGGTATTTTCAGGGCTAATCAGGAAGTTGTTGACCGTGTTATGGATTCAAATGATATCGAACGAGAACGCGGTATTACTATTTTGTCCAAGAATACTGCTGTTACATACGGAGATGTAAAGATCAACATAATCGATACTCCCGGACATGCTGACTTCGGAGGCGAGGTTGAACGTGTCCTTAAGATGGTTAATGGTGTAATTCTGGTAGTCGATGCCTACGAGGGTGTTATGCCGCAGACGAAGTTTGTTCTTAAAAAGGCTATTGAGCTCCAGCTTGATATCATTTGCTGTATAAATAAATGCGATCGTCCCGAAGCCCGTCCTTCGGAAGTTATAGATGAGGTTCTTGAGCTTCTTATGGATCTTGAGGCCAATGACAGACAGCTTGAATGCCCGTTTGTATTTGCAAGTGCAAGAAGCGGATGGTGCAGATATAACCTTGAAGACACCAATAACGATATGATTCCGCTGTTTGAAACCATAATCAAATCCATTCCCGCTCCTGAGGGAGATCCTGACGCTGACACTCAGGTCCTTATCAGCACAATAGATTATAACGAGTATGTCGGCCGTATCGGTGTAGGTAAAGTGGACAACGGAACGATACGTGTAAATGAAGAATGTGCCATAGTTAATCATCATGAACCGGATAAGCTCCGCAAGATCAAGATAGGCAAGCTGTACGAATTTGACGGTCTTGCCAGAGTAGATGTTAATGAAGCATCCGTCGGAAGTATTGTTGCAATCAGCGGTATATCAGATATTCATATCGGTGATACGATTACAGTACCTGATAATCCTCAGGCAATTCCATTCCAGAAAATTTCCGAGCCGACTATTTCCATGTTTTTCATGGTTAATGATTCACCGTTAGCGGGACAGGAAGGCAAATACGTTACTTCACGTCATATAAGAGACAGGCTGTTCAGGGAACTTAACACTGACGTTTCACTTCGTGTTGAAGAAACGGATTCTCCCGATACATTCAAAGTAAGCGGAAGAGGAGAACTTCATCTTTCGGTCCTGATTGAAAACATGCGCCGTGAGGGATATGAATTCGCTGTAAGTAAAGCTGAAGTAATTCTCAAGTATAATGAGAGAAATCAGAAATTAGAACCTATGGAGATAGCATATATCGATGTTCCTGAAAGCTACACCGGAAATGTCATACAGAAACTTACGGGTCGTAAAGGCGAGCTGATGGGTATGACACCGATTCACGGCGGATACACCCGTCTTGAGTTCTCTATCCCTTCCAGAGGTCTTATAGGATACAGAGGCGAATTCATGACAGATACCAAGGGTGAAGGTATCATAAACACCGAATTCGACGGATATGCTCCGTATAAAGGAGATATGTTCTACAGAAGAAACGGTTCTATCATATGCTTTGAAAGCGGAGAATCTATCACTTACGGATTATTTAATGCACAGGAGAGAGGCGAGCTCTTTATCGGACCGGGTCAGCGGGTATATGCCGGTATGGTAATCGGACAGACAGGCAAGTCGGAAGATGTTGAAATAAATGTCTGCAAGACCAAGAAGCTTACAAATACAAGATCATCAAGTGCGGATGAAGCGTTAAGGCTTGTTCCTCCCAAAATCATGAGTCTTGAACAGTGCCTCGAATTTATTGATACAGATGAACTTCTGGAAGTAACACCGGAGAACCTTAGAATCAGAAAAAAGATCCTGGATCCGACGTTAAGGAAGCGTGCAATGATCAGGAGCAAAACAGAGAATTAAGATCATTTATGAATGTGGGGCAGGAAACTGCAACACATTCTTTTTTTAATACTGACAGTCCCGGAACGATGTCTGTCAGTATTAAAAATGACATTGCAACTCTGTGATCGCAGTGCGAATCTATTACGGCGGGACGCATCCTGTCAGGAGCAGATCCCTCTATCTCCAATCCATCGGCCTTTTCGGACACATTAATTCCCAAAGACTTTAATCCGTCATACATTGCTTTTATCCTGTCAGATTCTTTGAATCTTAATTCCGAAGCGTCAGCTATAGTTGTAATACCATCTGCAAATGCTGCAAGCACGGAAATAACCGGCAGCTCATCTATGATTCTCGGAATGATATCACCCTTTATTTCAGTT
>JAGHSD010000167.1 GCA_018066045.1 Candidatus Darwinimomas equi
GAAGGGAAGTCCTGTCAAATATACTATATCCTCTACATGTTTCGGTGCTGAATCTAATGTAGAGTACACTATTTTTTCATTCTTGGCAAGAGGAATCGTTCTTTTCACACTTTTGTCATTTTTTTCACAAAATGGGATATTGAGATTTTTAATAACATCCTCAGGCGAATTTGCTATCATTGCCCCCATATTTATCAGATTATTACACCCCTTACTCATAGGATCTGTTATACGTCCCGGAATTGCCATAACATCACGCCCCTGTTCAAGTGCGATATCGGCTGTAATCAATGAACCGCTCTTCTCTCTTGCTTCAACAACAATGACTATGTCCGATAACCCGCTGATAATTCTGTTTCTCATCGGGAAGTTCCCGGACCGGACACTTATACCCGGAGGTACTTCACTCAATACTCCGCCCCGACTGTTTTCAACAATGTTTTCGTATATACTTATGTTCTCCCTCGGATAAACTATATTTACACCACCGCCCATTACAGCGTATGTTTTTCCGGAAACCGTATTAAGTGCACCGGAATGTGCACATCCGTCAATACCACGCGCCATTCCGCTGATAATGTCTACTCCGTTATCTGCAAGTTCTTCTGCAAAATACGCGGCTGCCGATGAACCGTACGAAGTTGGTGCTCTTGAACCCACAATAGCAACGGAAGGTCTTTCATCAGCAGGAAGTTCTCCTCTATAATAAAGAATTGCCGGAGGATTGGAAATTATCTTAAGTCTGTCAGGATATTCAGGATCATAAATTGTAACGAACTTAATATCGGAATTACACAGGACTTCATATTCCTTATAGTGCTGTTCAATCTCTTCTGACCTGCATTTCAGATTGAGTATCTGTTTATCGGATAGGAATCCGGTATTCTGCAGGTCGGACTCGGAGTAGTAAAGAAAATCAGACAGATTTCCTGAATAATCATACATTTTGAGAATCGTTGAGGATCCGATTCCCGGTACACAACTCAGAAAATAAAACATGAAGCGGTTTTCATACTGTCTTTGTACGGAATTTATCTTCAATCTTCACTTCACCTCCCGTAAGGTATTTCTCCTCAAGAGATCTGTAATTTATAGCTTCACACAGGTTGTCCCGGGTAATACTGGCATTGTTTTCAAGATCGGCAATTGTGCGGGCTACTTTCAGTATCTTATTCAGTCCGCGTGCGCTCATTCCTTTCATTGCATAGACGTTTTTCAGAAATTCATCATCAGAATCAGATAACGAACAGAACTGTTTTACTAATCGTGAAGACATCTCAGAATTAAAATGAATACCATATTCCTTAAACCTTTTTTCCTGAATCAGCCGTACTCTTTCAACTTCTTTCCGAAGTTCCGAACTTTTTTTCCCTGATTCGATCTCTTTCAGTTCTCTATACGCAGGATTCGGCATTTCTACACATATATCTATCCTGTCAAGGATCGGTTTACTTATCTTTCCAAGATAGCTTCTTACCATTGATTCACTGCAGCTGCATCTGCTTCGATCCGGATAGAATCCGCATTTGCACGGGTTTGTTGCTGCTACCAATACAAAATCCGAGGGAAATTCCAGACTGCTGTTTACTCTTGATATTACAACCTTTTTCTCCTCTAAGGGCTGCCGTAATCCGTCAAGAGTCGAACTTTTGAATTCCGCAAGCTCATCAAGGAACAATACGCCTCCGCTGGCAAGACTGATTTCACCCGGTTTAGGAATTACACCTCCACCGCATAATGCCTGCTGAGATATTGTATGATGAGGACTTCGAAACGGCCGTTCCCTTAACAGTGGTTCATCCGGTTTCAGCAAACCGTTAATGCTGTACATTTTCGATATCTCAATCTGCTCTTCTGTACTCATTTCCGGCATAATCGTAGGTATCCGGGATGCAATCATAGATTTCCCTGTTCCTGCAGGACCGATATATAGTATGTTGTGTCTTCCTGCTACTGCAATAACCGATGCCCGTTTTACGAGGGACTGTCCGCATACATCCGAGAAATCTTTATCATATGATCGAACCGACTGCTCTTTTCTGTACACTGTTCTCTCCGGAAGCAAAAGATCATATTGAAGTATATCAATTATTTCTTTCAGGTTTTTAATTCCATAACTGTTTATTCCGGTAATAACACTCGCTTCAAGAACATTTTCATACGGAACAAAAATATTCTCATAACCTGCATCTCTTGCAGCTATTGTCATTGACAGGATTCCGTTTACTCTGTTCAATTTACCGTCAAGTGATAATTCTCCGATAAATACACTGTCTGAAATAAGTTTGCTGCATTCTTTAATACTTATATTTCCTGCTGAAAGCAGAATCGATATAGCTATCGCAAGATCATAGCCGCATCCTTGTTTACGTATATCACCCGGAGAGAGATTAATTGTGATTTTTGACGGAGCAATATAATATCCGGAATTACGCAGTGCTGTTTTAACCCTGTCGTGAGATTCTCTTACTTCAGGTGCCAGCTGTCCTATAAGATTAACAGAAGGAAGACCGTCACTGACATCTGTTTCACATTTGACTATAAAGCCCTCGGTTCCGGACAGACCGGCACAGTTTACTTTTGAAAACAAAAAAAGCCTCCTTTTCTGCATACAAAGAGAC
>JAGHSD010000034.1 GCA_018066045.1 Candidatus Darwinimomas equi
ATGTTAGATTACTATACCAAAAGGTGTGCCACTTGTTAAGTTGATTGAACCGCCGTGTACCGAACGGTACGCACGGTGGTGTGAGAGGTCGAAATTCCTCAATAAAGAGGAATTTCTCCTACTCGATCTATACAAACAGTTGCGATTTAGAGAGTTAAAGTGTTAAAATTTTACATAGAGAAACTTTTTGCCGAAAGGGGAACGGTTATGAACGATAAATTAAAAACAAAGGCAGTTGACAATCTTTTTGATGCAGTTCTGAAGCTTAAGACCAGAGATGAATGCTATGATTTCTTTGAGGATCTTTGTACTATCAGTGAGATACTGAGCATGGCACAGAGACTTGAAGTGGCGCATCTGCTTAGTGACGGAATGAAATACCAGGATATAGCAAAGCAGACCGGAGCATCTACTGCAACAGTCAGCCGCGTAAACCGCAGCCTTAAATACGGAAACGACGGATATGAATTAGTAATAAGAAGACTTAAACAGGAGAAGAACTGATTTGCAGCAGACTTTAAATAATATGCAGCAGGAGGCAGTCCTGCATAATGAAGGACCATTGCTTATCCTTGCCGGTGCAGGAAGCGGTAAAACCAGAGTTCTGACTAACAGGGTGGCATATCTGATAAAAGAATGCGGGGTTGCTCCCTGGAAGATACTGGCGATTACATTTACAAATAAAGCAGCAGATGAAATGCGGGAAAGAGTTGATCGAATTGTCGGAGAGAATTCTCAGGATGTATGGGTAGCGACATTTCATTCAACCTGTGTTCGTATACTCAGAAGGTACATAGACAGACTGGGATACACTTCGGATTTTTCGATTTATGATGCAGATGATCAGAAGACATTGCTGAAAAATATATTCAAATCCCTTGAAATAGATACGCATATGTTAAAAGAAAAGAATGCTATGCGTGTAATCAGTTCCGCAAAGGATGAACTGATCGGGCCGGAAGAATTCAGCAAACAGGCAGCGGATTACAGGGATGAGCTGATAGCCAAAGTATATATGGAATATCAGCGACAGATGAAGAAGAATAATGCCCTTGATTTTGACGACCTTATAGTGAAAACAGTTCAGCTGTTTGATGAAAATGAGGATGTACTGGAGAGATATCAGGAAAAATTCAGATACATCATGGTTGATGAATACCAGGATACCAACAATGCCCAGTTCAGACTGATCGAACTGCTTGCACGCAGATATCATAACATCTGCGTAGTTGGTGATGATGATCAGTCAATCTATAAGTTCAGGGGAGCAAACATTGAAAACATACTGAGCTTTGAGAAGGCATTTGCAGGTGCAAAAGTAATAAAGCTGGAACAGAATTACAGATCTACCGGGAATATACTTGAAGCCGCAAACAGCGTAATCATGCATAACAGGGGACGAAAAGAAAAACGTTTGTGGACCGGAAGAGAAGACGGACACAAAGTGAGACTGTATCAGTATGATAATGCCTATGATGAAGCTGATGCCGTAATACATGATATTTACGGGCTGTGTCAGGACGGTAATTATGCCGATTATGCAGTGCTGTATAGAACGAATGCCCAGTCGAGACTATTGGAAGAGCGATGCGTAAGACTGGGGATACCTTATCTGATAGTAGGAGGAGTAAACTTCTACCAGAGAAAAGAAATCAAGGATATACTGGCGTATCTTAAGACGATAAATAACGGGCTGGATGATCTGGCATGCAAGAGAATAATAAATGTTCCCAAGAGGGGAATCGGAGCAGCATCAGTAGGTAAGACCGAAGCCTCGGCAATGGCAGAATCCATATCGTTCTACGACGCATGTAAGAAATCCGGAAATGCAAAAATAAAGGATTTTGTAGAAGTAATCGAGGAGTATAAAGCAAAAGTAAGAGAGGGAATGAAACTGGCCGATCTGATAGACAGTCTTCTTGAGGATACGGGATACAGGGAGGAACTGGAACAGGAAGGTGAGGTAGAAGCCGAAACAAGAATAGAGAACATAGAAGAGTTAAAGAGTAAAGCGGCGGAATTTGAGAATAAATACAGTTTAAATGATGACACTGAGCAGGGAAATCTGCTGTCAGAATTCCTGTCCGATGTTGCGCTCGTTGCAGATGTTGACAGTTTTGATGAGTCAGTCAGCAGAATAACACTGATGACACTTCATGGAGCCAAAGGTCTGGAATTCAGATATGTATATATGACAGGTATGGAAGAAGGCCTGTTCCCAAGCAGCATGAGCATTAATTCAGATGACCGGTCAGAACTGGAAGAGGAAAGACGCATATGCTACGTGGGAATAACAAGGGCAAAAGATCTGCTGACCATGACATTCGCAAGGTCAAGGACGGTTAACGGAGAAACAACATGGAGTAAGGCGTCAAGATTTGTAGATGAGATACCGGATGAATATCTGGAAAAGCATCTGCTGGAAAAGAACTATAATGCATCAAGTTTATATGAAGATGATTACGGAGATTTAGATTATGAAAGAGGAAAGTCACAGTCAGAAACAGACAGATATTCAAAAGGGGGAAATCAGTTCGGAGGATTTAACAGGAAAGCCCCCTCAACGTATCAGAAAGCCTCGTCTGTCGCAAAAGCAGATCACCTGGATTACGGTGTGGGTGATACAGTTATTCATACTAAGTTTGGTACTGGTACTGTCATCGCGATAGAAGAAGGAGAGCGGGATTTCGAAGTGACAGTTGATTTTGGTGATTTTGGCACAAGACATCTGTTTGCAGCATTTGCAAAGCTTCAAAAAATATAAATACAGATTGAACGGAGAAAAAAGTGGAGTGGTGTGAACTTAACAATATTTGCGGTGGATGCACATATGGCGGAATGACATATGAAGAGCAGCTGAACGAAAAGGAGAAAAAACTTAAGGAGATCCTGCATCCATCATTTGATGAAGAAACCGTGTGGGAGGGTGTACTCCCAAGCCCGCTTAAAGAAGGGTACAAAAACAAGATGGAGTATTCGTTCGGAGATGATATCAAGGACGGTCCGCTTACACTTGGAATGCACAAAAAGAAAAGTTTTTATTCCGTAGTTACATGTGACGACTGCAGAATAGTGAATGATGATTATAACAGGATAGTCAGAGCAACAGTTATGTTTTTCGGACTGTTTCACATTCCGTATGTTCACAAAAGAAGCCATGAAGGTTATCTTAGACATCTTGTATTAAGACGCAGCTTCGCAACGGGAGATATTCTTGCTGATCTTGTCACGGCAGATATGCCGGATGGATGCTGCGCATTATCCGAAAAAGAACTGCTTGCACAGTGGACAGGAATGCTTCTCAAACTGGAACTGGAGGGACAGATTGCCGGAATACTTCACACAAGAAATAATTCATTGTCTGATGCCGTCAAAGATGAGGGAACATGCGTCCTGTACGGGGATGATCATATAACAGAAGGATGCCTCGGATTATCATTCAGAATCACACCGTTCAGCTTCTTTCAGACTAATTCGAAAGGAGCAGAGGTACTGTATAGTAAAGTTCGTGAATACGTAGGAGATATTAAAGGAAAGACAGTATATGATCTCTATTCGGGTACAGGAACCATAGCTCAGATTGCGGCAGCGGTAGCTGAGAAAGTTTATGGCGTTGAAATAGTACAGGAAGCTGTAGATGCAGCAATACAAAATGCTGAAATCAACAGACTGAATAACTGTGAGTTCATATGCGGTGATGTTTTGGATGTCATTGACAGTCTTGATAAGAAACCGGATATGATAATTCTCGATCCTCCGCGTGACGGACTTCACCCGAAGATGCTTCCGAAGATTGCATCATACGGAATTTCAAAGATTGTTTATGTAGCTTGTAAACCTTCAAGTTTTGTGAGAGATATGGAGTATTTCAAAACCGCAGGATACAGAGTGGAAAGAGCTTCAGGGTGTGATATGTTTCCGTTTACAAAGCATTGCGAAGTTATATGCCTGATGTCTAAGATGTAAATTCAAGTTAGGCCGAAACTATTTCATGCATGTTGAACTTTTATATATCGATTAATGAATTTGATGGGGGTGATTTATGAAGGACGATTCAAAAAAGATGAAATGGTACATCCTTGCATTTATTGCTTTTTCAGGTGTGTGGGGATTTGGAAATGTTACAAACGGATTTATTTATTTTAACGGGGTACAGGCAATTTTCAGCTGGATACTGATTTTTGTATTGTATTTTATTCCTTATGCGCTGATGGTTGGTGAACTGGGGTCGGCATTTAAAACATCAGAGGCCGGGGTGAGTTCATGGATTAATAATACCATAAATCCTAAAATCGCTTATTTTGCAGGATGGACATACTGGGTATGTCATATCACGTATGTCGCAAGCAAGGGAAGCGGAGGGCTTAAAGCATTGAGCTGGGCTATATTCTGCAATGCCGAGACCTATGATGCATTTCCATCATTTTATATTCAGATTGCAACATTGATAATTCTTCTCTTTTTCTGCTGGGTAGCCAGCAGAGGATTGAATCCACTTAAAAAACTGGCAAGTATCGCAGGAACGAGCATGTTCATTATGTCGATTCTTTATATTGTTCTGATGATTGCAGCACCGGCAATAAATCCAAATGCAGGACTCGCACATGTTGATTTCAATATAAAAAATATATTGCCGAATTTTGATATAACATACATAACATCATTGTCTATTCTTATATTTGCTGTCGGAGGAGTTGAAAAGATCTCTCCTTATGTAAATAAGGTTGAGAATCCGGCAAAAGGATTTCCCAAAGGCATAATTGCTATGGCAATAATGGTCATGGCTTGTGCTATACTCGGAACGCTGGCAATGGGAATGATGTTTGATCCCGCTGTAATAAATTCAAGCAAGGAAACATTCAATTCATACGTAGCAAATGCTCCTTACTGGGCATTCCAGAAACTGGGACAGTATTATCACGTGGGAAATGCGCTGCTGATACTATATGCTCTCTGTAATATGATAGGACAGTTTGCTGTGCTCCTTGTCAGTATAGATGCACCATTAAGAATACTCCTGGGAAATGAAGAGACAAGACAATATCTGCCAAGCGGATTGATGAAACAGAACGAGCACGGAGCATATATTAACGGTATAAAGCTTGTTGCAATACTGTCAGGTAGTCTTATCCTGATACAGTCACTGGTACCGGGAGCTGCAAATGTACTGGCACAGTTAACAAAGCTGAATTCGGTATGTATGCCGTTCAGGTATTTATGGGTATTTGTCGCATATCTTGCATTAAGAAAATCTATTGATAAATTCCCTGCAGAATACAGATTTGCAAAAAGTCAGACGGTTGCGAAGTTCTTCGGAATATGGTGTTTTGCAATCACTCTTATAAGCTGTATATTGGGAATGTATTCTGATGATTTATTTACGATGCTTCTGAATATTATTACTCCGGTATTTCTGGCAGCCCTGGGCTTTATCATGCCTATACTGGCAAAACGTGAACGCAAACGGAAGGAGAATAAACAATGAGTGTAGAATTAACCAAAGAACTGCTTTCATTCGTGAATAGCAGTCCGTCAGCATTTCACACGGTTTTAAACATAGAAACGATGCTGAAAGCAGATGGATACAGAGAACTCCGGGAAAGCGAAGCATGGGATATTAACTTCAATGGTAAGTATTATGTAAAAAGAAACGATACAAGTATAATTGCATTTCATGCAGGCAGGAATCTGACTGATTACAGCTTCAATATTGCGGCTTCACACAGCGATTATCCGACATTTAAGATAAAAGAAAAACCGGAACTGAAAGTAAAGGATAAATACGTGCAGCTCAATACCGAAGGGTACGGAGGGATGATATGTCCAACATGGTTCGACAGACCTCTGTCTGTAGCAGGACGGGTAATGATAAAAAACGACGACCATCTTGAAACCCGTATATTAAAAGTCGACAGAGATATTCTGATTATTCCCAGTCTTGCAATACATATGAACCGCCAGGTTAATGATGGTGCAGCATATAATAAGCAGGTGGATATGGTACCGTTATTCGGGGCAGGCAGTATGTCAGTGGGTGATTTTGACAATATGATTGCCTGTGAGCTTGGCGTTGATGCGGATAGCATCTACGGAAAGGATCTTTATATCTATAACCGTTCAGAAGGGATATTGTGGGGTGAAAAACAGGAATTTGTATCAGCACCTCATCTTGATGATGGAGAATGTGCTTTTGCAGCATTAAAGGGATTCCTCAAGGGATCCTGTGAGACGGCGGTCAATGTATATGCGTGCTTTGACAATGAGGAAGTAGGTTCCATGTCTAAACAAGGCGCAGGATCCTCTTTCATATATGATGTTTTATATAGAATCAATTATGGACTTGGACTGACAGAGGAAGACTTTTATCGGGCTTTGGCATCAAGCTTTATGGTAAGTGCAGATAATGCTCATGCAGTACATCCTAATCATCCGGAAAAGACAGATGCAGAAAATTGTGTATATCTGAATGAAGGAATTGTAATCAAGTCGCAGGCGGGACAGAAATATACAAGCGATGCTGTCAGCACTGCCGTCTTCAGAGATATATGTAAAGAAGCAGGAGTGCCGGTACAGTTCTTTGCAAACCGTTCAGACGAAGCAGGAGGTTCGACTCTGGGAAATATTATTACGTCGCATGTTTCCATAAATGCAGTTGATATAGGATTTGCACAGCTTGCTATGCATTCTTCTTTTGAAACCGCAGGAAGTAAAGATGTGGAATATATGGTGAAGGCTGTGACAGAGTTTTTCGGGAAGCATATTTATATAGAAAAAGGTAACATATACCGAAGATGATGAATAGAGAGGAGACTTCAAAAATGAAAAAAATAATATCCACGACGAAAGCACCTAAGGCAATAGGGCCTTATAATCAGGCTGTTGTATATGGTGACATGATATTCTGCTCAGGAGTGATTGCAATTGATCCTGAGACAAATGAGTTTATTGGCGGAGATATCTCTGCACAGACCCGGTGTGTATTCGAAAATATTAAGGGATTGCTGGATGCGGCAGATAGCGGACTGGATAGAGTCGTGAAATGCAATGTGTATTTGAAAGACATCAACGATTTCTCAACTATGAATGAGATATACAGCAAGTATTTTGAAGGATGTGATTATCCGGCACGCAGTGCGATGGAAGTGGCGAATCTGCCAAAAGGAGCACTGATAGAAATAGAAGTAATCGCTGTAAAATAAGAGCAGGCAGACGGGATAAAACAATGAAAAGAATGATGAAACCGGGAAATATGGTATATCCGCTTCCGGCAGCACTTGTGAGCTGTGCCGATAAGGAAGGAAATACCAATATGATAACAGTGGCATGGACAGGAACGATATGCTCAGATCCTGCGATGCTTTACATCAGCGTACGCCCTGAAAGACATTCATACGGTATGATCAAAGAGTCCGGAGAGTTCGTACTCAATCTGACGAATGAAGCGATAATCAGGGCTGTAGACATGTGCGGAGTTAAATCCGGGCGTGATGTTGATAAATGGAAACTGACAGGTCTTACGCCCGAAAAGGCCAATATAGTAAAAGCCCCGCTTGTAAAGGAAAGCCCCGTAAGCATTGAATGCAAAGTTGTAGAAGTGAAAAAGCTTGGCTCGCACGATATGTTTATCGCAGAGGTTGTTGCAGTGGATGCGGATGAGAAATATTTTGACAAAGATGGGCGATTTGATCTGAATGCTGCCGGTCTCATAGCTTATTCACACGGAGATTATCTGAAGACAGGAGAAAAGGCAGGCAGCTTCGGATACTCAGTTAAGAAAAAGAAATGTGAAGTTCAGAAGAAATGCGGGAGCTGCAGCTATATAAATGTACCTTATGAGAAACAGCTTTCCATGAAGCAGGAAAAGCTTGAGAGGCTGCTTGGAACATATGGAAAAGTTGAAGGCATCATCGGCACGACAGACCCGTATTATTACAGAAACAAAGTACATCATGTTTTTGATTATGATAAAAAGCAGGGTACGATAAGCGGTGTATATCAGGAGAATACCCATCATGTAATAAATGTCGAAGACTGTCTGATTGAGGACAGAAAGAGTCAGGAAATCATTGATACAATAAAGAAGCTGTGCAAATCGTTTAAGATAAAAACCTTCAATGAGGACGCAGGCTACGGACTGCTCAGACATGTTCTTGTAAGGAGAGGATTTACCAGCGGGGAGATAATGGTGGTGCTCGTTCTTTCATCGCAGATCCTTCCGGGTAAGAACAATTTTGTTAAAGCGCTGCTGGCTGAACATCCTGAGATTACCACGATTGTTATCAATGTAAATAATCAGAAGACAAGCATGGTGCTTGGAGATTATGAGAAACCGATATACGGTCCTGGGTTTATCAAGGATGAACTCTGCGGAAACATTTTCAGAATCTCACCAAAGTCTTTCTATCAGGTCAATCCCGTTCAGACTGAGATACTATACAGTAAGGCAATTGAATTTGCAGGACTGACAGGTAAGGAAACTGTTCTTGATGCATACTGCGGAATAGGAACCATCGGAATATGCGCAGCGTCAAAGGCACAGCATGTAATAGGCGTTGAACTTAATGCGGATGCGGTCAGGGATGCAAAAATCAATGCAAGAGAAAACCATATAGAGAACATAGAATTTTTTAACGCAGATGCGACAAAATGGATATCCTCGTACGGAAGTCATATTGATGTCGTGTTAATGGATCCTCCAAGAAGCGGAAGCACTGAAAAATTCATCATGACTATTGCAAAGCTTTCACCCGACAAAGTGGTATATGTTTCATGCGGACCGGACACCCTTGCCCGCGATTTGAGAATATTTGAAAACCACGGCTACAAAGTAAAACGCATCCAACCTGTGGATATGTTCCCGCACACGGATCACGTTGAGAGTGTCGTATTGCTGTCCCATATATCTGGTGTACCCGAGAAATAGGACATACTACATATTGTTTTAGACATGTTTCCTGTTACAGAGAATTTGAATTTTTCAGACGGTGTGAGGGAACATTTTATCGGGCAAAAAGTGCAAAAAACATTGAAAAATCAATGATTTTCGTTCGGACATCAATCTTGACCTCTCGCACGTTGAGAGTGTCGTCCTACTGTCCAAAGCACAGAAGTAAGATGTAGAAATACGCTTGAAATAAGGGCATTTCGGCATTTTTGCAATAATTGAGCAGGGGTCGTTTCGGATTAAGACCAGCGGCAAAAATGCTCGTGTTATGTTGGTGAGAGGTCAGGAATGTTATTCCTTTCCTGCTGTTAGGTTAGTTTGGTTATTTCCTTTTTGCCGAGAGGTCAGCTTGGTTATTATACACTTGCTGTTAGGTCAGAATGATTATCATACTCTGCTGTGAGGTCAACTTGGTTATTTTTTAATATTGAGACGACAGTTTTGTTGTCAAAGATAAAAAGTGGCAGCACAGCTTCGGGATATTGAAACTGTGCTGCCGTTTTGCTTATCTCAAAAAATCGTCTCTTTTGCAAAATCTTTGAGCGATTTTGCGGCCTTTCTCAACACGCTTCTGAGCAGCAGTTTTACTCTTGCCGATTATTTCTGCAATGTCAGCATAAGAGTATCCGTCGTAAACAAAGCGGAGCGCTTCAGCACATTCCGGGGCAATTGCTGCGACCTTGTCCATCAGCTCATCGAAGAAGATGGCTGCCTGAAGATCTCTGATCATATCATCGCTTGCTTCGTCTTTGACTTCAATGCCCATCTCGTCCTCTGCAATATCGGTTGACAGCGGTTTGCCGTCACGTGATCTGTTGCACTTTTCGCAATCACCCATGCAACGAACAATATGTCCTTTGTCATCCATTTTGGGGCAACGAGTGCTGCGTTCATCCGCCTTCATCTTTGCCCAAAT
>JAGHSD010000014.1 GCA_018066045.1 Candidatus Darwinimomas equi
GGTCTGCTGAGGCCTTTAGGTCAACATTTTTCTTCGTTTTATTCCATTTTTATTGAAATATTTATGGCAGAAAGAAAACCAGGCTTAGAAATCGCTTTCTAAAACCTGGTTTGTCTTCAGTCTGAGGGATGCTTTTCAATAAGCATCCTCTTCGTTCATTCTGCTGCCTGTGGCAACCATCTCGTTATATTCCTGTTCGTCAAGTATCTCATCAAAAGCCTCAGATACTATATCATATTCCTCATCTGTTTCAATATTCTCCAGATGCGGCTCTCCGTTCTCATCCTCGGCATATCTGTAAAGATAAACTTCCGAATCATCGTCTCCGCCTTCCGGCATTACAGCGATATACTCGCGGTCATCGTTTCCGGCTTCGAAAATCATCAGTACTGTGCATTCAATAGTTTTTCCGTCATCAAGTTCAATAGTAACTGTTGCCTCGTTATCCATAATGTCCTCCATTTATTAAACAGATTACTTAATATGAATATAGCACTCATTTCACAAGTATGCAAGAGAAGTCTATCGTCAAATATATCACCCGCAGACTTCCTCCGTGAATCTGGAACGCTTTGTGATTCTGCTCCTGTGAATCCTTCCTCTGCATATCCTCAGTCTGTCTCTGGCTCTTGTCATGGCTACATAAAACAGTCTGCGTTCCTCTTCTATGTCTTCTGCAGTTACTGCTTTTCTGTCAGGTGTTACCCCATCGCATGCATCTATGATCCAGACTTCACTGAATTCAAGACCTTTCGATTTATGAAATGTCATCACATGAACATTCTCGAGTTTTCTTTCTTTCAGCAGGCAGGTCAGCTGCCATGGCTGCATATTGTTTCGATGGAGGACCGCTATATCATTCTCTCTGCCTCCTGACCTGACACTCTGTTCTATATCACTGACCAGATATTCGTACTCGCTTCTCGTATCTTCGAACTCAAGAATTTTTACATCCGAAACATTCCCTCTGGCAGAAACTATTGTTTTTCTGATTCTGTTATTGTTATGTTCGATAAGTTTCGATGCCGCGGATACTATTTCTCTCCCGGATCTGTAATTTACATCCAAAATCACCTTTTCCGTTCCCTGATAATCATTTTCAAAGTTCATCATTATTCGCGGATTTGCTCCCCTGAATGCATATATACTTTGATCGTCATCCCCTACCACTGTGATATTCGGATGTGTATCGGGCGGAGCTATAAGCCTGACTATCTCATACTGCAGGTCATCTATATCCTGGAATTCATCTATCAGTATCCATCTGTACCGTGAGCGTATGCTTTTGCAGATATCCTCTCTTTCTTTCAGCAGTTCTTCTGCCAGTTTCAGCATTTCATCAAATCTTATCTGATCTTCCGCATCTTCACCGAATATATATCCCGGAGCCATGCTTCCGTATGCCGTTCTCAGTATTCCGAAAAAAACAGAATGAAAGGTTCCGAAGCACACTTTGTCCGCATCACGGATTTTCATGCCCAGAAACCTTTCCTTCATTTCCTCCGCCGCTGCCCTGGAAAATGTCATGACAAGAATACTTCCGGGCTTGGCGCCAAGTTCTTCAATTATATATTTTATTCTATGGGTAAGAACAGTGGTTTTCCCGCTGCCCGGACCTGCCGCAATAAGAAGCGGCCCCTCGCCGCCGCTTATCGCTCTCAATTGGTTTTCATTAAAGCGTTTATCCCTCAAGCTTTCTGATTCCCGCCTCTATTCTCTCAAGTGATTCCTCCCTGCCGAGCACATCCATTATCTCGGTTGCACCTGCCGGTGTCATCTGCTTGCCTGATAATGCGGTTCTTATCGGCCACATTACAAATCCTGTCTTATACTCATGCTCATCCGCAAATCTCTTCAGCGTTTCAAACAAAGCATCATTCGAATAATCCTCCTGCGCTCTGAGTATAGGAAGAACATCCTTAAGAAGCTTCAGAGAAGACTCTGCATCCGTCTTCATTTTCTTATGGGTATACATACTGATATCGTACTCCGGAACGACCTCAAAGAAATCAATATGTTCTGCTATTTCCGGCAGTACCTCAATACGTGTTTTCACCATCGCTGCAATCTTATGAAAATCAAGGGGCTTTGAAATCACGTCCCTGATATAAGGTTCGGCTATCTCAAAGAATCGCTCATCATCCATTGCCTTAATATATTCCCCGTTCATCCACCCTAACTTGACCATATCAAATACGGCCGGTGATTTGGAAATATGTCTGTAATCAAATATCTGAGTAAGCTCTTCGAGTGAGAATATCTCTCTGTCATCTTCCGGAGACCATCCTAAAAGAGCCACAAAATTCACTACTGCCTCGGGCAGATAGCCCTGATCCACCAAATCCTCGAATGATGAGTGTCCGCTTCTCTTGGAAAGTTTCTTGTGTGTCTCATCGGTAATTGTCGGGCAGTGAATATAAGCCGGAATCTCCCATCCGAATGCATCATATAATCTGTTGTATTTCGGAGAACTTGAAAGATACTCGCATCCTCTTACCACATGCGTGATTCCCATGAGATGATCATCGACTACATTTGCAAAATTATAGGTCGGGAATCCGTCTGACTTGATAAGAACCATGTCGTCAAGTTCCGAATTGTTGACTGTTATGTCTCCGTACAGCTCATCATGAAATGTTGTGCTTCCCTCTGTCGGATTGTTCTGCCTGATAACATACGGCATTCCGGCATCCAGATTTGCCTGAACCTCTTCCGGTGTAAGTGAAAGACAATGCTTGTCATATACCATTATCTCTTCTCCGTTTACGGTCTTTCTGAGAGAATTGAGTCTTTCCTCTGTACAGAAGCAGTAATAAGCTTCTCCCTTCTCCACCAGTTTCTTTGCATACTCTAAATATATACCGCTTGCCTGACGTTCCGACTGAACATACGGGCCCACCGGTCCTCCTATATCCGGACCTTCATCCCATTTAAGTCCCGTAAGTCTGAGTGTGTTATATATGATTTCTTCGGCACCTTCATAATACCGTTCCTGATCCGTATCCTCTATACGGAGAAGGAAATCTCCGTTCTCATGTTTGGAGATAAGATAGGCATAAAGTGCTGTTCTTAAATTTCCAACATGCATTCTTCCTGTAGGTGATGGTGCATAACGCGTTCTGATTACTGTCATTTTGAGCCTCTTTTCTTTTTATCGGATAAATTCCCTGTTATCTTCAAAAATACCCAGATAAATACAGGTATAAGTATATCACACATCAGCAAACCTATGATGATGTTTCTGTCTGCTCCCGCAAAAGCACATATCATTGTTGCTATTATCATCAGAAGAAGAAGTACGGCAACTGTTATTGCGACAATCCTGATCCAGGTCGGCCTGTTTTGCTTTTCCCGGTTTTCTGTCTCACTCATCGGCTTCGTCCTCCTCCAAAAGTTCTTCCCACTGTTCCAGGAGTTTTTCAAGTCTCGATTCCTTCTCGTCAAGCTGTTTCTGAAGTTCACCTAACTTTACCGGATTTGTCTGATTCTCCGGCTTGTCAAATTCAGCCTCGATATCCTGTATCATGCATTCAAGTTCATGTATCTCTGCTTCCGTCTTTTCTATTTTCTGCATACGTTTCTTTTTCCCGGCAGCCTTCTGCTTAGCCGCCTTCCAGTCATCTGCTCCGGACGAGGAGTTTTTCTCCTTTCTGTCAAACAGAGCATTATCGCTTCCTCCGCTCACACCTTTATATGCTTCCATTGCCTCACGCTTTGAAAGGTAATAATCATAATCGCCTATATAATTAAGGAGCTTCTCGTGAGTCAGATTCAGTATCCTGTTTGCCGTTCTGTTTATGAAATACCTGTCATGCGAAACATAAAGAACCGTACCTTCAAATTCACGTATCGCATCCTCAAGTATCTCCTTGCTCATTATGTCAAGGTGATTGGTAGGCTCGTCAAGTATCAGAAAATTGGCACGGCTCAGCATAAGCTTCGCTAAACTTACCCTTCCCACTTCACCTCCGGAAAGATCGCCGATCCGTTTAAACACATCATCTCCGGTAAACATGAAAGATGCCAGTATGTCCCTTACCGCAGTATTGTCCATATCAGGATAATCATCCTGTATCTCGTCAAAAACGGTCTTGTCCTTATCCAGCACCTGATGCTCCTGATCGAAATAGGCAATCTCCACTCCGGCACCGAAAGTAATCTTTCCGGCCGTCGGCTGTACTCCACCCGTCAGCATCTTGAGTATCGTGGTCTTTCCCGTGCCGTTATCTCCTATGACCGCCACATGCTCTCCGCGTCTTAATTCAAAGCCAAGGCCTTCAAACAGTTTCCTTCCGTCCTCAAAAGTCTTTCCTAAATTCTCGACATCCAAAACATCTTTTCCGCTTGCCGCAGTCTGCGTGAACCGCAGATACATGTCGTTACGTTCCGCAGCAGGCTTCTCCAGTCTGTCCATCTTATCGAGCATTTTCTTTCTGCTCTCGGCCCTCTTTATGGATTTCTCTCTGTTAAAACTCTGAAGCTTTTCTATTACGGCTTCCTGATGACTTATTACATCCTGCTGCTTCAGATAAGCTTTAACCTTCGCCTCGTAGAGCATTTTCTTCTTTGCGGCATATTCCGAATAATTTCCGGTATATGTCTCCACATGTCCCATATCGATATCGATTACCTTATTGACTATCCGGTCAAGAAAATACCTGTCATGACTTACGATTACTACCGTACCCTGATAATTCGACAGATATGTCTCAAGCCATTCTATACTTGACAGATCCAGGTGATTGGTAGGTTCATCAAGGAAAATGATGTCGGGACGCGAGATCAGAATCTTTCCGAGAAAAAGTCTGGTCTTCTCCCCGCCGGAAAGCATACGGACTTTTTTCCCGAATTCCTCTTCGGCAAATCCAAGACCTTTAAGTATTCCCGTCA
>JAGHSD010000103.1 GCA_018066045.1 Candidatus Darwinimomas equi
CCAACAAGAGATACCACTACACTGATGACTATTTTTACGGAAATTTTCTTTCCGACAAACAATCCCAGGATAGGAACGATAACCACATACAGCGCAGTGATGAAACTTGCCTTTCCGACAGTTGATCCCATAATTCCCCATTGCTGGAAAGTAGATGCAACAAAAAGGCACGCTCCGCAGCACAGTCCTCCGATCAGGGCATCCTTAGTGATGACCTTTTTCAGATTTCCCTTATTCATGATAAGGATAACCGGAATAAGGACCAGGCCTCCTATGACACTCCTTATTCCGTTAAATGCGAACGGGCCGACCGTGTCTATTCCGACACTCTGTGCCACAAACGCAAATCCCCATATGATGGCAGTTATAAGAAGCATTATGCTTCCTTTTAAATTCTTATTCATTGTCTTCTCTTATCAGTCGCCGATTACATTAACTATCCTGACCGGAGAACGGTATCTCCATGAAGATATCTTGATTCCGCTCCTCTTGTTTGCGGCATGTACTATCTGACCGTTGCCGATATAGATTGCAACGTGATTAATCGTTCCGGACTTGTTTGCATAGAATACTAAATCACCCGGACGAATATTTCCTGCCTCAACTTTTCTGCCCATCTTGGCCTGAGCGCCTGAATAGTGAGGAAGCGATATGCCGAACTGCTGCATTACCTTAAGTACAAATCCCGAACAGTCGCATCCGTTTGTAAGCGACAGTCCACCCCATACGTAAGGATTGCCGATAAACTTGATAGCATAATTGCATACCTGGCCTCTCTTGGATGATGCCTTCATCCTTGCAATCTCTGCCTCCGAGAACTTGATTGCCTCATTCAGCGCATATCTTATCTCAACGAAATCAGAAGAGACGAACGCGGTCGTAGCTTCTCCGCTCTCATCATCCGTATCTCCCAGATCGATCTTGACCCATCCGTTTTCTTCTCCGAGTACCGGATAACGCTCACTGTTCGTAATCTGTGTCCATGCCTTGTATTCTTCTCCCGGGCCTTCACGGACATTCAGCGCGTCAGCCTCAACAATAGCCATAAGCTCTGACTTCTCAATCGCCCTGTTGATAGCTGCCGAACTCTGCAGCATATATTTGGAACTTACATAACCGGTGACTCCTCCCGAACGGATCTTCAGCCATCCGTTATCCTCTTCCAGAATCTCCGCACCGGCGTTTCTCGGAAGTTTTCCGATAATGTCCTTGTTGTCACCCGGTCCCTTACGGATATTCAGATAATTTTCCGTATTGGATACACCTAAATTATCATAAAGATTGATGACTGCCGTTCTCATGTCCAGTTTTCTGGCCTCATTAAGGCACTCTCTCAGCTCAACGTAATCAGATGAAACATATCCGTTCTTTATCTTAATCCATCCGTCAAGCTCTTCTTCAACTAAATAACGCTCATTCTCCATAGCGGCTCCGACTGAATCAGATCCTGCATCCGGTTCCGAGCGTATATTGAGATTATCGGTCAAAATGATAGCTCTGAGCGCAATATTGTCGAGCGCTGCCTGCTGAGCCTCATCACCCGTCATCAGATACTGTTTTTTGACATACCCGTCAATTCCGCCGCTGGTGATTTTTACCCATTCCCCGTCATCTTCAACAATCGAGCATGCGCTCTGATCATAGAGCTTGCCCATTATATCCGATTTCTGGTCGGCTGTTTCGCGAATATTCAGATATCCGGCGTCTTCAAGTCTGCAGATTCCTAAATTTCCGTATGATGCGATTTCATCCGCAATCATCTTCTCATGAGCTTCTGCTTCTTCCTTTGCTTTTAATTCCGCAAGTTCCTCTGCTGACAGAGTAGGTTCCTCTGCGGCTGCGGCCTCTTCCTGTGCAGCCGATTCAATAGCCGTCTCCTCTTCCTTCCTGCTGCAGCTGTTAACCCCTATAACTATGCCGATTACGATGAGAACAAGTATTGCTGCCGCGCCCGCGATGTAAATAATATTAAATTTACGGCTTTTTCTTTTCTTTTCCATTTTCGACCTCTGTTATATATTTGTGATACGCTTTTGACACAAAATACCACATATATATCATACCACATACTTGCACATTTGTACTATATTTTGTATACTTTCATTTGTATGGCCGAAGATATAGTTAAAAAAATAGTTGCCTCATCAGGCAGTCTCATAGCAATGAAATACGGCAGGCAGCTGATTGTATTCATCATTTCGATGATGCCGATACTTGAGCTGCGCGGCGGTCTTATTGCCGCATCTCTCATGAACATGGATCCGCTTGAGAGCTATATCATAGCAATAGTCGGAAACATACTCCCCATTCCCTTCATTCTTCTGTTCATAAACAAGATTCTGGAATGGATGAGAAATTCGAAAATCCGGTTCATCAACAAATTTGCAAACTGGTTATATAAAAAAGTCGATAAGCATAAAGAGCCTATCGAAAAATACGGTTTCTGGGGTCTTGTTCTGTTTGTGGGAATTCCTCTTCCCGGAACAGGAGCATGGACCGGATGCCTTATTGCATCAGTGCTTAACATGGATAAAAGGAAAGCATTTATTGCTTCCCTTATCGGCGTACTTATGGCATCAATCATCATGATGATAATCAGTTTCGGAATAATCGGAAATATAATCAGGTAAATATATCAATATTATCACACCTGAAGCTTATGTTTACCGGAGTTTCGTTTCCGACAACATATACCTTACCGTTAATTTTTATTGTTATCCCTGTCACCTTTTCATTCTGCAGTTCTATTACGGCTTCTCCTTTTTCCGTAGATACATCCATACCCTCAGACTTCGGAAGGACAGTCATAATCAGTTCATCCATATCTCTTTCCGAGAGTTCTGCCCTGTATAGTTCCGTACCGTTATCTGTCTTTTCACAGCTTATAGTATCATCTCTTCCCAATACCGCATACAGCTGAGTCAGAATCGAATCTGTAACATCACTGCAATAACTATACTCATTCTTCTCTCCCGGAGAATATACAATTCTGTCTGCTGCCGATGCCACAAGCGGACCGCATACAGCTTCAATCATCACATCTGCACTGATCTTTTCAGCACTCAGCAGCTTGATAGTTCCCCGAAGCAGCTCCGTGAATTTTTCCGGAGATATATTGCATGCTGTATAATTTCCCGTCTTTACTGCCTCTGCCACCTTATCGGGAAGTCTGTTTTCCGGAGCCGATACTTCTCTTACCGAACAAACAGCATTCATGGCTATCTTTTCACCGCTCTGTTTCTCTGTTCCCGTAAAACTTATGCTGATAGTCTTCAGTTTCTTCTCCGATACCGTCAGGCTGATTCTAAGAGATTCTGTCTGCGCATCAATACCGGTCATGTCGGAAAGGAGCATGGCTATCATAGTATTGTTTTCATCAGTATCTACCGTGTAGACCGTGTTTCCGTCATCTTCCTCTACACTGATATTTCCGTTTCTTATGGCATCTATGAAATATTCGGTTATCTTAAGCTTACCCGGATTAAGCATTCCTGCATCAAATCCTCTTCCGTCCGGAAGGTAAACTATGCCGTCAGAGATGTATAGCTTAAGTCCTTTGTAGTCTATTCCGTAGACGTCTTTTCCGTCACTCTCCTGTTTTACTGCGTTAAGCTTAAATCTGTACTTCTCAGTACCGTAACTTAAAATTATATCTATATCTGTATCAAATTCATCGTTTGCGGCATATTCTCTGAGTACGGCAGCTGCATCCGCTCCGGCTCTTAACAGCGGCCTCTTAAAGGAGAATAACCAGGCAAGTATTATTACCGCTATTCCTATCAGGACAAAAAAGATCCATCTGAAAATAATAAGCCGTCTCATCCTGCTGCTGTATGTTGTTTCCGGTTTATTTGCTGCTTCCGCAGTTTTCCTGCTGTTTCTGTTCTTCCTTGTTATAAGGATAACGATTCCCGCAACAAGCAGCCCGGACACTGCAATAAGAACAATGATAAATATTTCCGGGTGTCTGGTCCTTTGCCGCCTTGTCATAAGTATATCTGCTTCATCACCCGTAACTGCAAATTTCAGATAGCTTCCGGCCTTTTGGGTTTGAAGTTCTGCGGTTCCGTTTCCGGAAAGCTGATATATCTTTATCTCTCCGCTTTCGCTTTCTTCTGACGGCGGAAGGAACCTTACGAAATGTTCCTCCTTTCCGTCATATGGAATGCGAACTATCCATCTCTCTGCAGTGATACCGTCTGTGTCAAAAGACCGGCTGTCCGCCTTTGATACATATAGCTTATCGCTGCTTCCGAATGATCCCTCGGCAACAAAGACTCTTCTTCCGTCGTTCCTCAGTTCTTCACTTCCAAGTGCTGTCGTGTATTTCTCATATATTGCATTTACTTCTGTATCAAAAACAAGATTGCTCAGCTCTTCCTTATTCCATCTGCCCGACATGCCTTCCTTAGCAGGCACCTCCGGGAATACATCTCTTCCGAATGAAGCTCCATAATCGAAGGTTACCGTTTTAATTATACTGTTATCGGCTATGAACGTCAGCTTCATGCTGCGGAAAGAATCCGGAATGTCCCTTCTTAACATGAGCTTTCTGTATGGTACAGGCTCGGCAGCTCCCTTATACGAATTTCTGCCCAATCCCGAAAGTCCGGACTCTACGAACACATTTCCTGAGAATGTTCCCTTTTCGGATCCCGATACAGCACCCTTGTATCTGCAGTCATCATTGATTTCTACCATAGAAACACAATTCTCAACAAGTGAGGATGTTTCTTCGTCCTCTTTGCTTCCGGATCCTATGATGCCTCCGACATATTTCTTTCCTGTAAGAAATGCCTTGGAAAAACTTTTCTTTACAACTCCGTTTCCGAGTCCGGCTATTCCTCCTACATATGATCCTCCGGTACTCTCTGCCTTTCCGTATCCTTCGCAGGAGATAATTGATCCGATTATCTCCTTTGCGCATACGCATCCGACACAGTCTTTCTTTCCTGTTATCTCACCGTAATTTATATCAGAAGACAATACCACTTTCATCTGGTACTTCTTCCGCACAGACTCTGATGACACGGTAAAATCATCTTCCGGGTCCGATTCTTTTTCCATATCCATCGTTCCGGCTATTCCGCCTGTATTGATATCTCCCTCTACATGTCCGTAATTGCGGCTCTTTTCTATTCTTCCGTCATCGCTTCCGGTATCATCCTCAGACGTATCTTCAATAATTGAACTGTTCAGTCTGTCGGTTACCTCGTCTCCTGCTTCTTTTATGGAATCATAAACTGTCCCGGACTGTTCTGACAGTTCATCTATGTCCCGGCTTATGCGTCTTTCTGAATCAAGTATTTCATCATTCAGTACATCTGCCTTATCAAGAAATCCGCTTAATGCATCCGACAGTTCGTCTGCCTTTCTGTCGATGCTGTATGTATCATCAGAAATATAGACTGTCCCCGTGCGGTTCAACCGTCCGCTCATCTCATTTATCTCTGATACGGCATCTTTCAGACTGACTCCGGCATTTTTAAGCTCTTTTACTGATTTGGATAAAGAATCCGCTGCCTCTTTTATTTTGAATTCTTTAATATATGATTTGGCATCGTTATAATAGTTTCCTGCATTTTCTATCGCGGATGATATACCGTTTAAGTCTGATGTTGCCTGATATATCCTGCCGTTCATATAGTCTATGTCATCACTTACTTCGTTGGCTTCATCTGTCTTATCCGATAGCGCATCCGAAACATCATCAGCCATCCCGTCAAGTATCTTCTCCGCCTCACTCAGTGAATCAAGCATATCCGATATGATCGAGCTTATATTTTCCGAGACGATATCTATATCATCACCGGTCTTATCCGCTCTGTCCTTAAGATCATCAAGTTCATCCTCGGGGCTTTCTAAAATATCAGACCCCTCTATCTCAGAAATATACGGCTCGGCCTGTCCCGTGATTCCTCCTATATCTTTCCGACCGTATATGCTTCCGCTGTTCTGACATAATCCGATATATCCGCGGTTTCTGCCGGCAATACCTCCGATGTTATATCCTATGTGTTTATAACCTACTATGGACGTATTGTTGCAGTATTCTATCCTTCCGGCAGAATATCCTGCTATGCCTCCGATATCTTCCGGAACATTTATCGTCTCCAGCGAACCTATGGAAAGTATATCTTCCATAGTTGTAAATGAGATATCATTCAGGCTTACTGCAGGATCCTGTTTTTCGGTATTCACATATGCGATATTATTGCATCGTTCTATTTTTCCGTAATTGAGTCCTGCGATTCCGCCTATCTTGTTAATACCGCTTACATTTCCGTCTGTTCTGCACATATATATAACACCGGACTCTTCATTTATTCCCGCGATGCCTCCGGCCTGCTCGTGTGCTGAAACAGTTCCTTCAAAAGTGCAGTTTCTTATGGATCCCTCGTTTATTCCTGCAATACCGCCTATTCCGGATGACTTCCCACCCGGAGTGATATCACCTGAAACCGTAATATCCGATACTACACCTTCTTCACTTATCTTTCCGAACAAACCTGTATATGATACATCATCTGATATCTTAAGTCCCGATATCCTGTGCCCGTTTCCCCTGAATGTACCTGCAAAAGACGGTATTCCTTCAAAGTCAGCGCCTTCAAGTGACAGATCTGTTTCAAGTATTACCGTAAGGTCTTCCGAATATGTATCAAGACTGCAGTTATCCGCAAACTCAAAGAAATCTTCTTCATCTTCGATGGAGATTCTCTGTGCCGCATATGCTGTGGTTTTCGGTCCCGCAAGAATAAGTGCAGCCGAAAGTCCGATGATCATCACAATACTGCTTAATTTAATCTTCTTCACATCAAATGATGTCTTTTCAATTATCTTATTGCCAAGCACCAGTATCTGAGGCAATACGAAAAGCACCAGTATCATGGATATGATAGTTCCTCGTCCTATACACTCTCCTATACCTACTATTGTTGCCTCTGATGTCATATTGCCTATCAGTATTCCCGCAAGAGCAAGTATTGTTCCTGATGTAAGAACCGTAGGGAATGCAAAATTCACGGTCTCGCACACAGCATCCCTCATGGACATCTTCTCTTTCGACTCCGTGAATCTCGATGCAATAACGATGGCATAATCGATATTTGCTCCCATCTGTATCGCGCTCACTATCAGATATCCCATGAAAAACAGCGGCTGATCCAGCACATACGGTACAGCAAAGTTGATCCAGATACTTCCCTGAATCACAAGAATCAGAAGTATCGGCATACCTACCGACCTGAATGTAAAGAGCAGCACCAATAACACTATAAGGATAGATATCACGCTTACAATCACATTATCTACAGCAAAGGATTTCTTGAATTCATATTCCGTGGTAAGATTTCCCACTATATATGCTTTCTCACCGTCATAGTATTCCTCTGCCGTCTCCTGCAGCGTATCTAAAAAATCATATGTTGAGTTATAACCGGACTTCAGATTCAGGTACACTAAAATCCTGGAGCGGTCTTCGCTCTCAAGCTGCGCCCGGCCTTTTTCTATGCTGTCTGCCGCATCACGTATTGTATCAAGCTGCTCATCATCAAGCTCCACAAGACCGGTATCCGCTATCTCCGCCACAAAAGCAATTAGATCCATCAGCGGTATGCCTTCCGAACTTATTGCCGCCATTGATTTATCTTCAGTACTTTTCTTTGCCGCATACAAACCGAATACCAGCTCCGAGAGTTCGTAATCTATATCCGTAAGTTCTGCAAACTGTCTGGGACTTATCTTATCTGTCAGGGTATATTCATCCATTGCAGCAGTATTTGCAAGTCCCTGTGCATGATCCACTTCCTCAAAACTTTCTATTTGTTTCAGCAGTTCTTTTTCTTTTTCATGGTCTTTTTCCGGAAGTACGATTGCCACCATTTCGCTGCTTGTAAAGTTTTCCTCTATTTTCTTATCTGCTTCCTGTACGTAATTCGTCTTCGGTGTCTTTATTGAACCGTATCCGTACACAAACGGACACTTTCGGGAAAAGATAAATCCTACCACCAGAAGCACCATAAAAACAACGGGTATGATACGTCTTGTTTTATAATCAAATTTTCCTATGAACGAAACATTCGGAATAAATTTTCTGTGTTTTGTCTTATCTATCAGTTCTCCGAAAAGCACTAAAAGTCCCGGCATCAGCAGGAACACAGACAATAATGAAAGTGCAATCGCTTTAATAAGACATATGGCCATATCGCTGCCTATCCTGAATTTCATAAACAGCATAGCGACAAGTCCGCCTATCGTAGTTAGACAGCTTGCTCCTATTTCCGGAATAGCCTTGGAAAGTGCTGCAACCGCTGCATCTTCTATTTCCAGTGTTTTATGTTCTTCCTTAAATCTGTTACACAGTATGATCGCATAATCCAGTGACAGTGCAAGCTGAAGTATCGCAGTTACCGAATTCGATACAAACGAAATCTCCCCTAAAAGAAAGTTTGTTCCTTTATTGATAAAAATAGCTGTGAGAAATGTTATCAAAAGAACTGCAACTTCCGCATATGTCTCCGAGGTCAGAACAGTCACAACAAGCACTATTCCTGCAAGTATCACTATAACAACGTTCACTTCCTGCTCTATGATGTCTTTTGCCTGATTTCCCAGAGATGTCGAGACATAGATATCATATGGAGAAAGATACTCCTTAACATCTTCGAGACTTCTGAGGCATTCTTCGTCATCCTCCGGATAGTCAAATGAAACGGATAGAAGTGCTGATGCATTGTTATAATGATCACTGCTGTCATCAAATCCGACCGACTGAACTCCGTTAATCTCTTCTATTTCTTCCGAAAGCTTAAGTGCATCATCATAGATGATGTTCTCAATCATGATATCCGCCGAGCCATAGGTCACAAACTCTTCCTTCATGATATCAAGGCCTATACTTGTATCGGAATCTTTAGGCAGATATGCCTCTAATTCCTGTTCAACTTTGACCCATTTGCTGGATATGATTGAAAATATCAATAACAGTATGATGATAAGAAAAATCAGTTTTCTCTTACTTACAATGAATTTTGCTGCTTTCTGCATTCTTCCCTCCGGTAACTGATTAACAAGTATCATATATTGTATATCAACCGCAAAGAGTATTATATGGATAAAAACAGTCTCGTGCCTGAAATTTAGGCACGAGACTGAAATTGTCCAAAATAATATTTATCTTCTACACTTTTTGATAAGAAGTTTCATATGGCCTTTATCAAGTTCGCACATTCTCCTGAATGATTTTACCAGATCCTCCCGCATATCATTTTCAAGCCAGTTTGTTATCATTCCGAAGCAGGCACATTTATAATAATTGGCAACTATCTCCTTATCGTCTTCGTTGTATTAGTGTCCGCTGAAAAGTGTCTCAAAATACTGTCCTGCAACATAATCCAACATGAACCAGAGATACTTCTCATATATATCACGGTTAACTGATTTATATATATGCATAACAGCGTCGCGGTTCTTAAGAGCAAATTCAATTGCAACCTCAAGCCCCTGTTCCATGGTATCTATAGTTGGATATTGATTAATAATCTTGTCTGTTTCATCCCGCATTATTTCTTCAAGTAATGCCGTAATATCCGGATAGTGATAATAAAACGTATTTCTGTTTATCCCACAGTCCTCAACAAGTTGCTTCACGGTCACCTTGTTTACAGGCTCACCGGAAAGCAGCTTCATAAATGATTCTTTATTGCTTTTTTCGTAAAATCACTCATATGTCATACAACCCAGTTTTCAGCTTTTAGTTTTGAAACTCTATTAAACTCTTTTTCGTTATTGGTCACTTGGAAAGGAACATAGCAAGCGCAAGTCTGTTTTTTTCAACAGCCTGACTCCTTCCGTTTTCAAAAATCTTGGCAGTCATCATATCGGCGTACACCTCCTGTTGAAAACAGTATATATCATGATATATATTATATCAACAAAGCACAATGGGACGAATAAGGCTCAAGAACCCGCAAGAACTGGGACGAATAGGACAGACGGAACCGCTCGAACTGGGACGAATATGGCACAAGAACCCGCTCGAACGGGGACGAATATGGCACAAGAACCCGCTCGAACCGGGACGAATATGGCACAGGAACCCGCTCGCATAAATGCTCGCGGACTCGTTTGTCAACAAGTAGATACTTACTGGGACGAGTAGGACAGACGGACCCGCTCGTACAAGTTCTCGCGGACTCGTTTGTCAACAAGTAGATACAAAAAAACAGCTCATATCGAGTACAAGCACTCGTATGAGCTGTTTTTTATATCTGTCCGTCTGTCTTATTCGTCCCAGTTATGATACACGTTCTGCACGTCGTCGTCTTCATCTAAAAGATCGATGATTCTGTTCATTTTCTTTATATCTTCTTCGTCCGTGAGTTTTACATATGTCTGGGGGATCATGGTTACTTCGGCTTCTGCCATCGGTATTCCTGCTTTCTCCAGTGCCTCACGTACTTCTGAGAATGAATCCGGATCTGTTGTGATCTCATAGCAGTCATCTTCTTCCGAAAAGTCCTCTGCTCCTGCATCCAGTGCCTGCATCATCAGTTCATCGGCATCCATATCGCATTCTTCTTTATCTACGATAATCTGCCCTTTCTTGTCGAACATGAAAGATACACATCCAGGTGTTCCGATATTTCCGTATCCTTTTGAGAATGCGGCACGAACGTTGGATGCTGTTCTGTTCTTATTATCCGTCAGAGTCTCGACGATGATGGCAACACCTGAAGGACCGTATCCCTCGTAAGTGTTCTGCTCATAGTTTACAGATGAAAGATCTCCTGCGGCTTTCTTGATTCCGCGGTCTATTGTATCATTCGGTACGTTATTTGCTTTTGCTTTTGCAATAACATCACGAAGCTTTGAGTTGTTTGACGGATCGGGTCCGCCTTCTTTAACAGCAACTGCGATTTCACGTCCGATGACTGTGAAAATCTTACCCTTTGCTGCATCGTTCTTCTCTTTTTTATGTTTGATATTGGCAAATTTGGAATGTCCTGACATAACCTACCTCTTTCCGTATTTTCTAAAAGATAATTTTATCATATCTGTTCCTGCAACTCAATATTCAAGTTCCGGAGCCATTTTTTCGTTCTTATTCTCGCCAGACTGATGAACAGTTTGATAAACTCATCCGACTGCTGAATCAGATATACTGCCCACAGCGGCCAGTGCAGTCCGAGTCCCGTAAGCATAACCAGCGGCACGGAAACCAGCCACATCGGAAGCAGATCTATAAGCGCACACGCCTTTGTATCTCCGCCCGCTCTCAGTATGCCGACTATGGTGATATTGTTGTCCGCCCGCCACAGCAGCGAAACGGCAAGTACCATAAGCGTGCTGACTGTCATCATTTCCGCTTCCAGAGAGAAATTATACATTGCAGCGACCGGTTTGGCGGCAATCATCGTTATTATCGATATAGCACATCCCGCAAATAAACCAAGCACAAGGTAATACCTTGAATATTTTTCGGCTTTCTCCAGATTTCCCGCACCTAACTCATTACCGAGAATAACTGCACATGCCGTAGACAATCCTAAAAGGCCTACTACTTCGATATCACTGAAGATACTGACTACGGAAAATGCTGCCGCTGCCGACGCTCCCATCCGTCCGTAAGTAATTGCATGAATGCTGTATCCTATTCCCCATAAGGTATCATTCACACAGACCGCCATGGATCTGTTCATGAACTGTGACAGCATTTCTTTTGTAAAACCGAAATACTCTTTTATACTGCACCACAAAGGCGACCTGATGACTTTCAGACATCCTATGATAAGTACCAGTTCCACAATCCTTGCAATCACTGTTGCAAATGCAGCTCCGGCAACTCCCATTGCCGGACATCCTAACTTTCCGAAAATAAATATATAATTGAATACAATGTTTACGATAATCGCTGCCGCGCTGATATATGCTCTGGGTTTAACCACATCCATGGACCGCAGTCCTGTCGCTATCGTCTCCGATAAAGCCATGAACGGCCATGACAGAGCTGTTATTTTCAGATACACCGCACCCGTCCGTATCAGCTCGGGATTGTCCGTGAAAATACCCATCGCAGCTT
>JAGHSD010000049.1 GCA_018066045.1 Candidatus Darwinimomas equi
CTGTAATCATGGAGCCTTCCATTCCTCTCGGAGCAAGCGACAGATCATCCATGTATGCTCTGTCAGAGAAAATCTCCGATGCAACCTTAAGTCCTTCTTTTCTGGCTATCTTATCAAGCGAAGAACCGGCTATGGCATAGATGATTATATTATCATCAACCTCTCCTACGGCCTCACATATTGCATATGCCCAGTCATCAACAAACTGACTTATCGCTCCGTGCGGAACCATATGGTGAAGCTTTATCCCTTCAGCCTTCGTAAATGCGGACATGGCGCCAAGCTGGTATTTCACATATGCCTTAAGCTCTGCGGCGGATACATTCATCTTTCTTCTTCCGAAACCCATAAGGTCCGGAAGTCCGGGATGTGCGCCTGCATCGACTCCGTATTCTTTGGCCATCTTCACGGTTTTTGTCATGACCATCGGATCTCCCGCGTGCCATCCGCATGCGATATTAGCCGCAGTGACATACCTGATTATCTCCTCGTCACAGCCGAGCTTATATGCTCCGAAGCTTTCGCCCAGATCACTGTTAAGATCTATCCTGTACATACTCAGCCTCCATTTCCTTCATCATATTTATATGTCTGATATATAGTTCCTCGGCTAGTTCAGGACTTACCTGAACGAATCTTATCCTGCATCCCGGCAGAGCCTGTCCGAGCCTGGGAAGGTCCTCATATATCACGTTGCCTATTTTTGCATATCCGCCTACGCTCTGCCTGTCGGCCAGCAGTATGATCGGCTTCCCATCGTTGGCAACCTGTATTGCCCCGAGAGATATTCCGTCACTGATGATATTGCTGTCAGTTACAAGTTCCAGCGGCTTACACTCAAGCCGTATACCCTGTCTGTCGGATTTTTCCGTTACTTCTGCGGAATAATTAAAAAATGACTTTATTCCCTTTTTTGTAAACCTGTCATCCTGCGGTCCCAATACAACACGAAGAACTATTTCTTTTTCGTCATATTTTTCTTTAAACAGTTCCGGCTTGGACTGCAACTGCACCATTCTCATGTCCGACATATCGGCATCTGCAAGTGCTATCATATCACCCGCCTTAAGCGATCTACCCTTGAAGCCCCCGAGGCCGTTCTTTAAATCCGTAGCGCAGCTTCCCATTATCTTCGGCTCGTCTATACCGCCTGCGAATGCTACGTATGCTCTGCATCCGTTCTTTCTTGCACCGAAGCTCAGCACGTCTCCTTCTGACACCCTGAGCGCCGTATACATAGGTACATCCGCACCGTTTACACGCGGGGTAAGGTCTGCTCCCGTTATTGCAATTACGGTTTTCCTGCTGAATCTTAAGGTCGGCCCGATCAGTGTTATTTCAAGTCCCGGAGCGGTCATCCTGTTTCCGACCAGAATATTTGCCAGATGAAATGCCTTATGGTCCATAGGCCCTGCAGGTGAAACGCCGCTTGCCTGATATCCCAGACGTCCTTCATCCTGTATAGTCGTCAGTGCTCCGGGCTGTTCAACCGTAAATCCCGGTTTGCCGCCGAAGGTCCCAGCTTCCTTTGCAGTATTGTCCTGTTCTTTTTTTATTCTGTCATATTCATCCTTATCAACAGGCTTTAATCTCACTCTGTCACCTGCACTGAAAAAGAACGGTCTCTCTCTTGAATAATCAGTAATGTTAAGCGGTGTCGATCCGATTATGTTCCAGCCGCTCGGCTGATGAAACGGGGTGATGTTTGTCAGATTAGTCTGAACCACAACCGAATGCGCCGGTATATCTACTCTTGGGGTCTCTCTTCTTTTGAATGAGAACGGTTCTTCCTTTCTTGCCATATACGGATGGCCCGGAGAGAATCCCAGCTGATAAACATAGTACTCGTGAGATGAATGCCTTCTTATAAGCTCATCTACGCTGATGCCCTCCAGCTGTGCGCAGTATTCCAGATCCGGTCCTGTCTCTCCTCCGTAATACACCGGAACTTCCTTCACGCTTTCTTCTTCAGCCGGTATCGGCTTCATCTTAATGATCCTGCCGGCAAGTATCCGCTCAAGTTCTTTCCTCCTTATCACCTCGGGCAGAAAATGCACAGAAAGAGCGCAATAAGTAGGAACTGTTTCGACGATTCCCTCGACAGGATCATCCTCCAGTTCCTTTTTCAGCATGCGTACACGGGTATTCATCTCTATACTGATTTCATTACCGAAGCATACTGTTATGCATCCTCCACCGGCATGTAAAAACTTTATATCCACTCAGGCCTCCAGCGCCGCCTTTACCGCATTCTTCATAGCATTAAAGTATGCCGGTCCTGCAGAAACAAGGAAGTGGTTGATTCCCTTCTGCTGATATCTTTCAAATGCTCCCGTGCCGCATGGCATGATAAGCTTCTTTCCGTTCTTAACGCATACATCATTTACATGACTGATCATGTTCTGGACTTCATCGCAGAAGAAGTCGCCCGGTCTGCCAAGCTCGGTTGAAAGATCTCTCGGTCCTACCATAACCGCTGCCACATCTTTATGCGCAGCTATCTCCTCTGCGTTCTCAACCCCCTTAGGGCTTTCGATCTGCGCAATGATAAAC
>JAGHSD010000159.1 GCA_018066045.1 Candidatus Darwinimomas equi
CTTCCTCTACGAAGATGGTTGATATGATTGCAAGCAATCATATCTCTGAACTTAGTGTGCCCGCCTCCGCGCGGGCACTTTTATTCCGCGAGTCCTCCGTAGGAGGAGTTTCCTATAAAGTAAAAAAGGATTCCCGGCCTCTCCATAACGGATCAGCCAGAAATCCCTCCGTAATCAAATCATCTTCCGGTCCATGCACCGGCTGCATCTATCTCGTATCCGTCAGGTGTCCTTCCCGGTCCCCTGAGACAAGCTCCCAGTAAAGGTCCGCTTTCGTTGTTGAAGTACATCCATTTTCCGCCTACCTGCTGCCAGCCTGTTACCATATTCCCATTCGAATCAAAGTAGAAATATGAAGCGTTGCCTCCGGCTACAGTTATGAGAACCAATTCATTCTTTGCCTTGTTACCGTCAGCCTTTGTAAATGTCCACATTCCGTTTGCCTTGCTCCATACACCCGATACAGGCGCTGCTCCGCTCTTTGCGAGCTGTGCAGCCGGTATGCTGACAACGGCTGTCCCCATCATTTGAGATCCATTAGAAGAAACTGTAATCGGTGTTACTGCCGGCTTTTCTGCATAGGAGATAATTACTGAAGCTCCAGCGCCGCCGGAGCCCGAACCACCGCCGGAGCCACCAGAACTGCTACCACCTCTGTTAGAGGATTCACCACTTCTGCCAGAACTTCCAGATTCTCCGTCGTCTTCGCTATCATTGTTAATAAATGATGCAGTATATTGTGCAGTGTATACTATCGATCCGTCTGCTTGTGATACAGGACCCGACCATGAACTGAATGAATAGTTATAGGTTCCATCACTTGGCTTCTGCGGTAGTGATAAGTTGTATTGAGGAATCACATCCCCTATAAATATCTCACTTTTCTTAAGGACCGTATTATCATAATTGACATAATAAACATAATACATTCCCTTCTCCGGATTCAAAGCATCCTGAAGGTAATGATACCTTTTCTCAAACCATTGTTTCATATAGTCAACATTTTCAGAAAAAGTACTCAATGGCTGTCTTTCGAGACCACTGTATAATGTAGATACCTTCCAGTTTGCCAAGGTATAGTTTCTTTCAAACAATTCTCCGTAATCGTCAACGATAGTATCAATCAACCCATTATCGGAAAATACATTTTCAAATAAGTTTTCCTGATTTTGATATTCTTCATACACTGCATTCTTAAATTCCGCATATTTAAACAGTCTGCTGATCCAGGGATTTCCCTTTGCCCATAAGCCTTTATATCCCATACTATCCTCGCTGTCATATGAATAATAGCCTGTATAATAGTACGGATTGGCATTTCCTGATGACAAGTCAAAGTCCCATGCAGGTCCGCAATACATTTTTCCATCCTTAAAGTAGTAATATACGGACAACCCGCCAAAATCAACGGTCTTCATGTATTCATTTAATAAATACATTTTGCAAAATGAATCCGTATCAACTATTGATTGCACTGACTCATAGTCCCCTGATAACAACGCATCTGCCACCAGATTTATCTTTGTCTGAATATTGGTAAGCTGTTCTTCTTTCGGTTCCTCCGGTTCACTTATTTCAAATCTTACTCCGTCTTTTGCCGTAATATATGACACTCCGCTCTCAATCCTTCCGGAGTTTAATTCCAGTAAGAATTCATTATCATTATCATCAGTATCGATATCTACTCTGGTTTTTCCGGTTTCCACCGCCTCAATTAATATATAACACCCCTTATATACATCATCAATCCATAGCTCAACATATCTCTGCTCAGATGTAAACTCCAACCCCAAATCCTGTGCAAGATGAATACCTATGTAATTTCTCATAAGAGTTGGATCAAAACAATTGGCCAAAAGGCACCATTTTTTTGCTTTTCCCATTCCTAATACATTTTGTTTTTCGGCAAACTTGATATTAAAAGGCTTCTTAGCCCCTTCTGATGTCGAATTGCCTCGAACCTTAATTTTTCCATTTTCTTCACTAATAGTTGCGTAATCTGCAGCAATAATTTCTATCTTAGTTCCTTCAACATATCCATCTGATTTAACGATATTATTCCCATTTCCTTCCGGAGTATGAATAATAACCTTCGGAAACGCTATTTGATCATCTGTCACGGTTATCTCATACTCTTTCCCATCATCCATCGCGACAGTCATTTTCTCCGATGAGCTGAATGCCTGAAGTGCTGTTACTGTCCAATTTCCAGCTGCATCCTTATCTGCTGAGAAAAGTTTAGGGCTACTTACTTCGACATCTGCAACTGTTCCTTCGATCATAAGCTCTGCAAGAATGTCTGACAGCGCTATGTTGTTGTCTCCTGAGAGCACATACTGAAGCTCATTGTATGTGAACTCTACTGTATAGTATGAGAAGCCATCGGTATCACCTTCAAATTCTGAGACTTCATCATTTACATCGTTAGTTATCTGGCCGTCTGCTAAGATATCGTCTTCATCTACTTCCTCTTCTGATACGGTCTTTACTGCTGTTGCACCTTCTGCTGTTTCAGTAGCTTCTTCTGCCGGAACAGTCTTCACTATTCCCTCGACTTTCTCTGCTGTGAGGCTGGCATCTGACTCTTCTGTATCGTCAGGAGTTTCTGCATTTTCGACTTCTTTAAGGTGGTATACGTTTATATCTACACAGTCGCTTATCTTCTCTGCAAGTGTAAATGTTACTTTAACCTTATTACCTTCCGGCTGAAGCTCTGTTCCATCGGGAAGTTCAATTTTTATGTCAAATTTAAGGCTGGATAAAACTTTTGCGTCTTTAAGGCTCTTATCATTTTTCCTTGCCGCCTCAACTGCCTCTTCGATGGTCTCTTCTACATTTTCGATGTTTTCATCTACTGTGTCTTCATCGACTGTTTTAACTGAAAGCTCTGCATCTCTTGGAAATGTTCCTGCAGGTGCCTCGACTTTTATCTTTACTCCATCTACCGTTACTTCGCGTACGAATAGTTTATCATCTGCTTCTTCAGCATCTGATGGAGAAGCTTCATCGATATCATCATCTACCGGATCTTCAGATATTGATTTGTACGCTGCTTCATTTGGATTTGTTATTTCCGGGACGATTCCATTTGCAGTTTCTGTTTCTGTCTGCTGCTCCGGGATTCCTTCTGCAAATGCAGGTATCACGCTTGTATTCACCATACATGCTACAAGCAGAATTACGGATATTCTTCTAAGCTTTTTCATAGACTTCCACCTCAAGATAATAATTAATCTTGATTATAC
>JAGHSD010000045.1 GCA_018066045.1 Candidatus Darwinimomas equi
AGTATATACAGAATGATGAGAATATCCTTTACGTATATCTCAAACCATGCCTCCATGATTCCTCTGTTTTCCTTGTTGTATCTTGCCATGATAAACACGATATCGTGACTTACGAAGATACCGATAATAAAAATCACAACAAATGCTATGCCCGCACCGATTATCCTGATGATTCCCACGCCGACACCCGCGATGAACGTACCTGCAAGCCCTGCGAAGTTACCGAGGATCCTGCCTAACTCGCTGAAGAAATTTCCACCCTTCTCAAGAGCCGGTCCGATAGTCGCAAATGACAGATTGTTCGACTCGATATAGCCCGACACCTCTGTCGCTACGGCATTGATCGTCTCCATGGTTCCTCTTGCAAATACCGATGTCGATATAAGCAGCGTAACAAAAAGAATACCAAGTATCATGATGAGGTAACGCATATTCTTCCAGTACGTTTTCATTGATTCCTTAATCATAACTCCCTCCGATTCTTTCTTTCCCTGTTTGTTATAATTTATTATCTTTGACAGAAATCCTGTCAGAAAGACCGCAATTCCGTGGATCAGCAGAATTCCCAGTGCCATAAGCGCGGCGGTGCCGAATGTATTTTCCCTGATCTTCTCTATCCACACTTCCGTATATGCATATCCCGCCCGGGCGGCAGTTCCTCCGAAAAGAAGCGCCAGAAACAGGACACCCAACGCATATAGCAGGTATCTCATGTTTTTAAAAAAGTTTTTGACTGATCTTCCTATCATGATTTGTAAAATGTTGCCGTCCCGCGAATTTATATCCTGATTATCTCAATTCCTGAAGGAATGAATAGGTGCCGGGATACGGCCTCCCCTGTTCACGAACTCCGCACACGAATAACCGTTTACAGGCATTATCGGTGCATAGCCCAAAAGGCCTCCGAAACTGACCGTCTCGCCTACCGATTTTCCGATAACCGGTATCAGTCTCACAGCCGTTGTCTTCTGATTGATCATTCCTATGGCCGCTTCATCTGCGATGATTCCGGCGAGTGTTTCTTCCGTCGTATCACCCGGTACCGCTATCATATCAAGGCCTACCGAGCAAACGCAGGTCATCGCTTCAAGTTTCTCGATGCTGAGTGCTCCCATAGCCGCTGCCTCTATCATACCGCGGTCCTCGCTTACCGGGATAAATGCTCCCGACAGGCCGCCGACATATGAGCTGGCCATGACTCCGCCCTTCTTGACCTGATCATTCAGGATAGCAAGTGCTGCTGTCGTTCCGGGCGCCCCGACCCTCTCAAGCCCCATGCTTTCAAGTATCTGTGCTACCGAATCGCCTACTGCGGGTGTCGGTGCAAGGCTGAGATCAACTATTCCGAAGGGAACATTTAACCTTGAAGCGGCTTCCTGAGCTACCAGCTGACCGACCCTCGTCACCTTAAATGCCGTCTTCTTGACTGTCTGGCACAGAACTTCGAAATTCTCGCCTTTAACTCTGTCGACCGCTGCCTTGACGACACCGGGGCCGCTGACCCCGACGTTGATGACCACGTCGCCTTCCGTCACTCCGTGAAATGCTCCCGCCATGAACGGGTTATCATCCGGTGCATTGCAGAACACCACTAACTTGGCACATCCGAAGGAATCCCTGTCAGCTGTCCTTTCCGCCGTCTTTTTAATAATCTTTCCCATAAGCCGTACGGCGTCCATATCTATGCCGGTCCTCGTTGAACCGACGTTGACCGATGAACATACTATATCCGTAACATCAAGAGTTTCCGGAATGGATTCGATCAGCATTCTGTCTGCCGTTGTCATTCCCTTGGTAACAAGTGCCGAATAGCCTCCGAGGAAATTTACCCCGACCTCTTTTGCCGCCCTGTCCAGAGTCTTTGCTATCTTAACATAATCCTCAGGCCCGTGACAGCATCCCGAACCGACCAGTGATATCGGCGTAACGGATATTCTCTTGTTGACTATCGGAATTCCGAAGTCCTTGGATATGGCTTCTCCTGTTTCAACTAACTTTCCGGCAGTCTTTAATATCCTGTCATATATCTTTCCGCATGTCCTGCCGACATCATCCGATGCGCAGTCCAGCAGACTTATTCCCATAGTTATGGTTCTTACGTCCAGAAGATCATGCTCGATCATTCTGTTGGTCTCAAGAACTTCTTTAATACTTGGCATGTGTATCTCCTTGCAGTGCTGCTGTTGCAGAATCCCCGCTGCAGTGTGCGTTTTCTCCGCTGCACCGGGAACATCTGAATATCATATACGGTGCATCTCGGTAAATATCTCTTCCTTCTGGGCAAGTATTCTCAAACCCATCTCATCGCCGAGAGCCTTCAGTTCGTCCGCGATCACATCAAACGGCTTGCCGGATTTTTCCATATCGGCAATCACCATCATGTTGAACATATCAGAGACTATGGTCTGTGTGATATCTAAGATATTGATCTGTGCCTCCGACAGATATGTGCAGACCTTTGCTATGATTCCTACTCTGTCTTTACCTACGACTGTAATTATTATTTTCTTCATTGTATCCCCTTATCCCATGAAACATCTGAGTATGAGTCCGATGATCACGCTGTATACGTATATAAGTCCGAGTATTGCCAGGACTTTCTTCTTGTTTTCTTCCGTTCTGATAAGCACCAGCGTGCCTATTCCCGATCCCGCGCACAGGCCCGCAAACATTGATGAGAACGGCAGCTGTCCTGCGGAATACATCTGTGTCAGAAGTACCGATGATGCGCAGTTCGGTATCATTCCTATAAGCGGAGTTATCAGGCACTGAAGTACGCCCGTCGAACGGATAAACTCTGCTATTCTCTCACTTCCTGTCAGTTCGACTGCCAAATTGATTATCAGCAGTATGATGAATATCGAAAGCATGATAATGCCGGTATGTCTGAGTGTTGCCGCGATAAGGCTCTCGTGCTCATCGTGGTCATGACAGTCAACTCTGGAATTGTTCTCCAGATATCCGCCTTTAAGCTCCTTCGGCATGATCTTCATGATAACAAAATCAGTCAGGAATCCGGCGATAAGCGCCGCGATAAGCTTCAGTCCAAGAAGCGGCAGCAGGTTCTTCCATCCGTCCGGTGTCGCTATCAGAAGCGGCACTGCCTCATCCGATGTTGATATGAAGACCGCTATTAAAGTTCCGAGTGTGATGACATTTCCGGAAAAAAGATTTGCCGCCATTCCCGAGAATCCGCACTGCGGTATAAGCCCTAAAAATGCTCCCGGCACGAAGCCGTATTTTCCGCCTCCCGCCAGGGCCTTCTCTATCTTCTCGGAGCCGGATCTTTCAATATACTCTATCACAAAATATGCCACCAGAAGAAACGGCAGCATCTTCAGACAATCAAGTAAAGTATCAAGCAAAACTTCTAAGAACATATATTAACGGCTCCTGACTTCAGGAATCCTCTCTCCTTCAAATATTACAGTTTTTATTTTAAATGCTTCATCCGCAAAGACCAGATTGGCTTTCTTTCCCGGTGCTATCGAACCTATCCTGTCATCCAGTCCCAGTGCGCATGCCGAGTTGGAAGCCGCGCATTTGAACACGACTCTTATATCCGCGCCCGTCGCTTTCATGAAGTTCGCGGCACAGTCCGCCACAGTCAGTCTGCTTCCGAACAGCCTGCCTTCGCGGCTGACATTGATATCCTGCGCACTTCGCAGATCGCTGTCCGGGTATTCCTCCGGATTCTGATCCGCCCGCTTGTGATACGTGCAGTCAGAGACCAGTATTATATGATCCTCACCGGCACATTTGAGCGCAAGTCTCTGGCTCGGTGCCGTCACGTGAATTCCCCTGCTGTCCGAGATGATTTCGTAATACAGGTCAGGAATTCCGAGCGTCACATAGGATACACCGTCCTGAGGGTCTCCTGTCATATCCGATGCATGTATTCCCTGCCAGTTTCCCGTCGCGTCAAAAAGATGCGTAACTATCTTAAGCCCCTTTCGGACCGATCTGTAAATGCTCTCCGGATCCGCCATGGTATGACCGATATCCATGACTGCTCCGTATCTGTTTATGATGTCCTCGACGTTCTCCGCAAATGGCATCTCCGGCGCGTAGGTGCAGTGCCGTACATTTCCCCTGCTTTCCTCAAACAGCCGGGTGAACGCCTCGTCCGAATACTTCCATGCATACTTGCGGCCGGCTCCCATGCGCGGGTTGATATACGGGCCTTCTAAATGTATTCCGACGATGGAATTATGACCTTCCTCTATCGCTTCGTTGCACTGACGGATGATTTCAAGATAGCGTTCCATCCTCAGCGAATATGACGGGGACGGTGTTATTGATGTCACACCGTGTCTGAGGTGTGCATCCGCCACGGCTCTGGTATTGTCGATGATGTCAAAGCCCTCGTCGAACTGGTGATACCCGTGCACATGCTGGTCGATAAGTCCCGGGCCGACATAAAGTCCGCCGGCGTCGATTACCTCGGCCCCGTCAGGCACAGAGATATCCCCGACTGCCGTTATCATTTCTCCATCCGTAAGTACTGTGCCCTCGATGATTCTCTCGGGCAGCACGATTTTTCCGTTGATGATTGCTTTCATTTACACTGTTTCGCCGGCTTGGAAATTGCAGATGTCAGCCGGCCTCACTCCGTACATTTATCCTATATACACGATTGCCGTCTTTCGCATCGCCGTGATGATATCGGAAACTGCCCAGACAATCAGGCTGACTGCGAAAATCAGAGTGGCGATTCTGTAGGAGTCAATAAATATTATACATATTATCGCAACTATGAACATGAAGATTCCGTGAAGCAGCTGATACTTCCAGTTGCCTGCCTCAAGTTTCTTGGATTTCATCGCTTTCATGATATAAACAACACCTTCAAATGCAAGCATAAGCACAAGTGCAATCATTATCAGCTTCTGCGGTGCCTTGGAAAGACCGAACAGAAGGAGCGTTGCATCGATTACAAAGATGCCTTTATACAGCGTTGCCATGCCTCCGACTTTATATCTTGTCATCGTGAAATAATAAAACAGAAGGCTGATTCCCTTTACCAGCAAAGCAATCTCAATGATGATAAGCAATGCTATGTATCCGATGTCCGGATCAAGAATCATCGCGACTGCAAGAAGAATCAGAATCAGCGATTTGATTATAACAAAAACCCTGCGGGAGTTAGTCATTATCCTTACCTCCTCTCATGGATTCAAGAAGCTTTCCGAAATCCTTTATACCCTTAAATCCTTCGGTTTTGTAATCGACCGAGAAGCCTGCAAGCAGGTTGCCAGACTCAAAGATTCTGTGCGTTACCATACTCTTCTGCCGCATCGCATTGATGAAAAACCGGCCGAGGAAAGTTCCGTCGGCACCGGTCTCGCCGGCATCAATATATTCCTGCTGGTATTTGTCTATGTCAAAATCCTCGACATCATGTCCGGAAATCTTACTGCACATTTCCTTCCATTCTTTCTCATGATCATACTGACGCGTCAGGAGCATTGCCTTGATTTCATCCTCCCACGGCTTTACCGCATCAAAGTCATAAACATCCTTATCAAATGCCGGATGCTCCCCGCGAAGATACTTCATGGCGTATATCATCTGGCAGAATGCATGGTAATAGTCCGAAGGATTGTCCTTGACAATTACCTCGTAATCTCCCCATGCCGGCATGTATTTATATCTGATGAAACTGTAGTCCGGCATATGTCCGAGTCTTCCGTGTCCGATGCACATGATGGAAGCCTCGCTGTCCTGGCCGATACTGTTGTTGTAACGGCTGTGCTCGAAATCGTCTCCGCCCGGAGCGTGCCTGAACTCAACGAGTCTCTCCGTCGTGGTTTCGTTCTCATCATCTATGAGCTCGTAAAAATACGGGTTGATGTCGTTGATTACGTTGGAACCGACTCCCGCAAAATGCCTGTGTGCCCACGTATCCGCAAGTACATGCATAGCAAGACCGACCGCGGTAAGATCTCTGTCCTTTGCAAGATTGACCGTCTCAATCAGCAGGTCTCCGTTGGGCTCGCAGATCAGGCGGTAGCGGTCCATATACCGTTTGGGCCTCTTCTTGCTTTTCGCATAAAGATCATACGGAAGAAAATGATATGCCGACCATATGCGTGTAATCCTCTGAAGGCCGATATAATCTTCGGTATCGTCCACCATCTCCGCAATATACTGTGTGGTAACTGCCGCTTTCGGCCCCTTGAGCTTCTTGAGCAATGTCAGCGTGCAGCAGTCTACGAACTGAGCTGCATAAGCAACATCCAGGCTCTCCTCATGAGTATAGCCTGCAAGATAAGCTGCGCAGTATGTGGCATAATAATGAAAATCAAGAAACATGCTCTATCTCCTGTGTACACCAGGGACAGTCCCTGGTGTACTTTGTATTTATTTCCGTACAATGTACACTAGGGACAGTCCCTACTGTACTTTTTTCAGTTTTCTCAGTTTAATCGACGAAATTACAATTTCGATAATGGACAGGCACGTGGTCAGGTCAATTACCCAGGTCGAAATATATAAAAGATCGATGTCCCGCCTGAACGGATTAACAATATCAAGTACCTCAATCACTACCGTATAAACCACATATATGATTGCAAAAATAATATAAACTACCGATCTCTTTTTCCCTTCCCCTTCCGACACGGCACATCTTCCGATAATCAGTCTGAAAACAAGATCAATTATCAGTGTTATTATTGCGATGTCAAAGACCATATCCGCCATTCCCCTGTCATTTATGCCCAGGGCCGGATTAATAAAAGCCGCCTCGATAGTATCAGGGTCAAAAAACTTCAGCACCAGCAGTCTGATAATACTCCACACGCCAAACAAAACAACGGCCTTACCGCTGATACGAAGTATGTCCTGATATTTTCTGATTTTCGCATCCATATATGACTCACTCCATGAACACCGGGGACTGTCCCTGGTGTTCTTTGTATTTTTTTTGAACAATGTACATTAGGGACTGTCCCTAGTGTTCTTTTATTATCTCATTTATGCGGCAAGTTTGCAAGGACAGTTGGCCGGCCGCAGCAGTCAGATGCCAATAAATCAGCTTCCGGCCCGCCGCTTATATGTTATAATACCTTTAACAGCAGAACAAGGATAACAGCCATGAACATAACCATACTATGTGTCGGAAAAGTCAGGGAAGCTTTCATGCGGGACGGGATAGACGAATACGCGAAGCGCCTCAGCCGCTATGTTAAGCTGACGGTCACCGAAGTTCCGGATGAGAAAACTCCCGAAGGCGCTTCCGAACGCGAGAACAGAAAAATCATCGACACGGAAGGCGAACGGCTTCTCTCGAAAAT
>JAGHSD010000113.1 GCA_018066045.1 Candidatus Darwinimomas equi
CTTAAAATAATTCTGATTATCGCAGGAGTTATCGCTGCGGCTGTCATTATTTTTCTAATATCCTATAAGACAAAAAATGTAGATGTTCATCTCTTTTATCACACATACAGCGATGTATATCCGTCCAGCGTACGGGCGGCAGCCGATAAACATCTAAATGAGCGTGGCATCTCTCACCAGAACTATGACGGAAGCGGTAATCAGACCACTCAGTCAGAACAGATATTATCGACTCTGTCCAGAAGTCCCCGTGTAGTAGTCATTAATCAGGTTGACAGTACTTCCGGCAATGCTTCCGAGCTTATCACCAAGGCAGCTTCTGTTCATGACACATACGTCATATTTTTCAACCGTGAAGTCACTGATGAGGCCGTAAACAGTTATGATAAGGCTGTATTCATCGGATCCAAGGTTGAAGAAGCCGGAATAATACAGGGGAAAATGATAGGCGAATATCTGCTTAATCACTACGAAGAGGCTGATCTGAATCATGACGGAAAAATATCCTATATACTGTTCAAGGGACAGGAAGGAAATGCCGAGGCCAATGCACGAACCAAATATTCGGTAGATACTGCAAACGAAATTCTGACCTCCGCAGGATATCCTGAACTCGAATTCTATGATCAGAATAATCCGAACAAATATATACTGGATCAGAACGGATCATGGTCAGCTTCCGCAGCAAATGAATATATGTCATCTGCACTTATCAAATACTGCGATGCAAACCATAACATGATTGAGCTCGTCATATCCAATAATGATAACATGGCCGAAGGCGCTATCTCCGCACTGAACAAGGTCGGATACAATACCGGCAAAAGTGATAAATATATACCGGTATACGGAGTAGATGCTACTGAAAGTGCCAAAGTTCTTATACATAACGGCTGTATGACCGGTACTGTACTTCAGGATGCCGACAAAATGGGTCTGACCATCGCACAGATATGTGACAATATATTAAACGGCCGGGATATGCTTTATGGTCTTGATGATATACCGATAGACGACAACTGCAGGAAGCTGCGCATACATTATGCTGAATATACGGAGAAATGATTTATGTCAGATACTGTAATACTGGAACTTCAAAATGTAACCAAAAGCTTTCACGGAAACACCATCATAAATGACCTGTCGGTTTCTCTCAAAGCAGGAACCGTACATGCGCTTATGGGAGGAAACGGAGCCGGAAAGTCTACCCTGATGAAAGGTCTCTTTGGCGTTTTTTCTTATGACAGCGGGACTATCCTTTTAGAAGGAAAACCTGTCAGCTTTGAAGGCCCGAGAGATGCACTTATGCATGGCATTGCCATGGTACAGCAGGAACTTAATCAGGCAACACAGCGAACAGTCATGGAAAACATCTGGATGGGCAGATATCCAAAGTCAGGTCCCTTCATTTCAACAAAGAAAATGGTAGAGGATACCAATCGGCTGATGGAAAAGTTAGGCATCAATGTTGATCCCAAAGCAACGCTGGCTGATCTCCCGCCCTCACAGCGTCAGATGGTTGAAATAGCCAGAGCCGTATCCTATGATGCCAGGGTCGTGGTGTTCGACGAACCGACATCATCATTGTCGGATACTGAGGTTGAAAAGCTTTTCGAGATAATAAGAACACTCAAGGCCAATGGCTGCGGTATTTTCTACATTTCACACAAGATGTCGGAAATCCTGCAGATCTCGGATGAGATATCGGTTCTTCGCGACGGAAATCTGGTAGCTACAAGACCTGCTTCTGAGATGGATGAAGCCACTATCATACAGATGATGGTCGGACGTGAAATCGGTGACGTATATCCTTCGGGAAAGGCAGAAATCGGTGACACTTTGTTAAAGGTTAATCACCTGTCAACGATGTATACCCAGATAAATGATGTCAGCTTTGAATTAAAAAAAGGTGAGATTCTCGGGCTGGCAGGACTTTCCGGTTCCGGAAGAACCAGTGTGCTTGAAGCGCTCTTCGGCCTGTCTACAAGATCATCCGGTGAAATCATCCTGAACGGAAAGCCTGTTCAGAACAATTCTCCGCGCGAAGCTAAAAATAACGGTTTCATACTGGTTACTGAAGAAAGGCTTAAGAACGGAATATTCAGGAATCAGGACCTGATAGTGAATACCACTATTGCCAACTTAGATGCATATAAGAAGGGAGGGGCCCTGCTAAGCAGCAGTGAAATGGTTGAGGACACCCAAAAGGTTATCGATATGCTTAAGGTCAAAGCCTCATCCATCGAAGCACCGATAGCCAATCTTTCCGGGGGCAATCAGCAAAAGCTGATCATAGGAAGATGGCTGCTGTGCAAACCTACGGTATATCTTCTGGACGAACCTACAAGAGGAATCGATGTTGCAGCAAAGTCTGAGGTATACAGACTAATCAATGAACTGGCAGGCAGAGGTCATTCAGTCATCATCTCCTCTTCGGAAACTCCGGAACTTTTAGGAATATGCAGCCGCATACTTGTAATGTCTGCGGGAAGACTGGCCGGTGAAGCAGATGCATCAACGGCAACGCAGAAAGAAATCATGGAACTTGCTACGAAATATTTATAAGGGGATTATCATGGAAAAGAAGAAAACTATCAATATCAAAAAACTGTTATCAGACAATTCTATATATGTTTTTCTTGTTCTGGCAATACTTGTTATTGAGATTATTGAGCCGTCGTTTCTGTCAATATCCTCGATAGTCAATATTATTTCATTAACTGCTGCCAGTCTTCCGATGGCTCTTGGAATCGCCGGAACCATCATACTGACCGGCACCGATCTTTCGGCCGGAAGAATGGTAGGACTTACGGCATGCGTATCTGCGGCTCTGCTTCAATCCACCGACTATATCGGAAAACTGTTCGCAGGTATTCCAACCATGCCGATCTTTGTTGCATTAATAGCTGCACTGTTAATCGGTGCCATATTCGGATGTCTGAACGGATTCTTTGTTGCTAAGTTCAGTATTCATCCATTTATCGTAACGCTTTCAACTCAGCTTGTTATGTACGGTATCCTGCTTATGTTCCTGATGATAGGCAATAACAACGGTCAGACCTTATCCGGACTTGCTCCCGAATATATGCAGTTCGTATCGGGATCAATCCTTTCAATCGGCGGAACGCCCATCCCGAATTATGTCTGGTTTGCTGTCATCATAACCGTAATCATGTGGGTAATATGGAATAAGACAGCCTTCGGTAAGAATATGTTCGCCATCGGTTCAAACGCAGAATCCGCAAGGGTCGCAGGTGTTCGTGTAACAGGAACTATCATCGGTGTATTTATTCTTGCCGGCATACTTTACGGATATACAGGTTTTATCGAGGCTGCACGAATCGGATCCAACTCTGCTTCTACCGGTCTTAACTATGAGCTTGATGCCATAGCGGCCTGCGTCATCGGAGGTGTTTCTTTCGTAGGCGGAACAGGAAAGATCAAGGGAGTTGTCACAGGTGTGCTTCTTCTCAGAATTATATTTGTAGGTCTTATGTATATCGGAGTCGATTCCAACTTCCAGTATATCATCAAGGGTGCTATCATACTTACAGCCTGCATCATCGATATGAAGAAATATCGTGTACGTAAATAAGTTTTTAAGAGGAACGCCTTTAATCAGGCGTTCCTCCTCATCTCACCACTGTCATCGTTGTTCCTGAAACCTTTCAGTCAATCTCTCTCGGCAATTCCACCACCTGCATATCATGATGCACTTCCTTCAGGTATAGTCCGAACACGTCTGAAGTCTTCAGCCTGATACTTGAGGTGTTTACGCAGGGATGGCATGCAAAGTATTCTTCATCCAAAAGGTCTTTGTCTACAAGAAGCTTCACACTGTTGTCATGATCATTCATCAAACCCATGACGCTGACTGCTCCCGGTTCAATATCAAGGTATTCCAGCATTTTATCAGCCGATCCGAAGGATAGTCTTCCTGTTCCGATCTGTGCTGTAATGTTTTTTGTCTTAAACGGTTTATCATCAGGCATCAGCAGCAGAAAATACTGTTTCTTGTTTCCTGTGCACAAAAACAGGTTCTTGCATAACGCTACACCTAATGCCTCGTCAATGGATTTGCAGTCTTCCATCGTAAATGCACTGCTGTGATCCACTCTTGAATACTGTATTCCCATACTGTCAAGGAAATCATAAACCCTTTTTTCTCTCGGCAGCCTTGTGTCGGCATTTTCCGGTCTTCCTTTATATACTTCCATACTAATCTCCATTCCGCCGGCAAGCGGCGGCACAAATAAGTGGCATCACGAATCCGTACACTAAGAATTATATCATATTTATCTTCTTTATTGCATCCCTTACATAGCCGTTGGATTCAATTAAAGCCTTTTCTGCTGTCTCAGCATCGACACCGGTTTCAAGACACACAACGGCTGCCTTGACTTTTCCTTTGCATTCTTTTAGTTTCCTGCGTGACGTTTCCAGGTCCTTTCCCGTCGCCATCTGTATAATCCGTACGGCCCTGTCTTCAAGTTTCTTATTCGTGGGTATCATA
>JAGHSD010000069.1 GCA_018066045.1 Candidatus Darwinimomas equi
ATTATATTCTATATGCTTTTATTATGTACGTCAAGAAATTAAACATAAAACGGGGATTCCTTACTATACAGAGAATTCTGCTCTTTTAATTATCTGATCCTGATATTCTCTGGACAGTTCTACAAAATATCCGGACCAACCCCACACTCTGACTATCATGCTTCGATACCGGTCGGGATGTTTCTGCGCATCTATCATGTCATCCCGGTTTACCGAATTAATCTGAAGTTCATGTCCTCCGCGCAGTATAAAAAGTCTGACAAGTTCTGCAACCTTTTCAACATTGCCTTCTGAAGCAAATACTGAATTATGCAGTTCAAGAGTAAGCGGACCTCCGTTTGCCGATCTGATAATATCCTGTTTCGTGAATGACTTGATCACAGATACCGGTCCTCTGGCATGAGTACACAAGCTTGGCGAATAATTGGCCGGATATGCTTCATTTTCTCCGCGCCCGTCCGGTGTTGCAGGACATGATTCCCCGTACCATATGTAATACATTGCCGATGCCGTTCCGTTTCTGTAGCAGAACCCTCTTTCCGGTTTCTTTCCCTCCAGTGCATCTGCAAAACTGCCCATCAGCTTTCCGGCAATCCTATCCGGTCCGTCCTCATCATTTCCCATCTTTTTCGTTGTATGAAGCAGCATGTTCTTCAGTTCGACATCATCCGCAAAGTTGTTCTCAAGTCCTTTTTTCAGCCGTCCGGCAGTTATCTCGTGTCTGTCAAAATACAGTTCTTTTATCGCTTCCATGGAATCGGCTGCAACAGATATTCCCACCCCATGAAAACCTACATTACTGTATTTACAGCCTTTGGAACAGTCTCTTCCGTTTTCTATACATCCATCCATCATGAACGATGCCATAGGAGATGGAATCACGTACAGATTTCTGTATTTTACGATCAGTCTTTCTGCCTCTGACTTTATCTGATCGCAGCATGCATTTTCAAATTCCTCATAGTCTCTGTATTCGTGCAGCTTCTCCGTCGCCTTAAGAACCGCTGCCGGATAATTCATTCCGTCCGCATTTACCAGATCCGTTCCGCATCCCGGAATGATAGGTTCCCAGCATGCTGCTGCGCAATAGTTATATGCATCATTGGCATCATATCCCCATCTCAATAATGCAGGAATTATCACATCATCATTCAGATATTGCGGAAATCCTATGCCTGCCTTCGTCAGCTCGGTACATCTTACAAGACGCTCAAACGGGATATCCTTATCACATCTCAGATTCAGCTTCGGGTCGATAAGCTTGAGTTCCAGGCATGCCTGCAGCATCAGTTCGCTCAGTTCGTTATATGAATCACTTCCGTCCTGATTACGTCCGCCGATAACCAGCGTCTGGCCGTTATCTCCCTGCTGGACTCCGTCATAGAAATCAGAATCCCTGTTCAGACTGATAAAAAATTCTTCTATCAGTTCAAGTGCATCCTCATCTGTTATCCTTCCGCTGTCTCTGTCGTTTCTGTAATAACTGTACAGCGTCTGATCCAGTCGTCCCAGTGAACACTGATAATTGTTTGCGGCCCACATCCCGTAATTCAGGATTCTGACAAACTGGAGGGCCTCCTGCAGCGTCTGCGCCGGTCGTGACGGAATCCTTTTCAGTGTCTCTGCAACCGTTCTGTTTTCCTTTTCTTCTGCTTTTTTCTGATATCTCATGCACAGATTCGAAAGGGAACGTATCATCTCTCTCATTCCTTCCAGATCTGTCACTTTTTCCGCATCATCTGCATATTTTTTCAGCGCGGATTCTATATCATCTATCAAGCCGTCAAACCCCGATGAAAGAACCATTCCGTAATCGGGAGCAAAATTGTTGAAATCTCCGGATTCATGAACCCAGTGTTCATTCTGAAGATTATTCATCTCATCTTCGGTAAATATGGCAGGAGTATACGGCAGTGTTCGCATGAGTGTAATCTTCTCGCCGTCAAATACTACCGGCTCTTCATTATCAAGAATGTATTTCGCGCGCAATACAGCGCGTCGGGTATCGGGAACATTTTCCTTCGCAAATTTTTCCGCAAGCACATATACATCTTCAGCCTTTTTTCTGAATCCGAAATGTTCTTTCTTTATGACAAAGTATTCTTTTTGGTTTTTTATTCTGTCTCTCATATTATTTCTGCTCCAGACTGTATCTTCTTCCAAGCCATTCGTATTTTACTCCGGCCAGTGTGTTATATGGCAGGTACTCTGCTCTGATCAGGTTTTCCGAATTTTTCAAAAATTCCCGGATTGCATTCAGGTTGTCGTCTGTATCCGTTATTCCCGGAATAAGCGGAATCCTGATAATAAAAGGTTTGCCGGACCGTTTCATATATTCAATGTTTTCAAGTATACAGTCATTGTCCAGACCGGTGTATTTTATGTGAAGGTTTCTGTCCATCAGCTTTATGTCGCACATAACAAGATCTGCTTCATCAAACACTTTTCTGAAGAGGACCGGATCAGCATATCCGCAGGTTTCCACAGCCTTATGCATTCCCGGAAGCAATTTCATCGTCTCTATAAGGAATTCTCCCTGCATAAGCGGTTCGCCTCCCGAGAATGTCACACCTCCGCGCATCAGTTCATACTCCGGTGCATTTTTCAGTATCCGGTTCGCCAGTTCACGGGCTGTAAGTTCTTCTCCGCAAATTGTACGCAAATATTTATGGCATGTATTCATGCATTTTCCGCAAGCTATACATGCCATTGATATGATGCTCCCGCCCAGCTTCTCTTCTTCTGTCATCTGTGTGCATGCCTCTGTGCATTTGTGACATTGCGTACACTCATTCCTTCGAATCAGCAGCTCGGGCTCCGGCCTCTGTCCTTCCGGGTTATGACACCAGGTGCATCTGAGCGGACACCCTTTCAGGAATACCGTCTGCCGTACACCCGGACCGTCATGAACCGAAAACTCTTTTATGTCAAAAACAATACCCATTAACCTTTAACTGCACCCTGCGATAATCCTGAAATAATGAATCTCTGGAATATCAATGCAATAAGTACCGGCGGCAATGATGCGAGAACTCCTGCGGTACATGCCATAATGTAGTTTGCTCCGAATTTACTCGAGAAATCTGTAAGCAATACCGGAAGTGTCTTTGATACTGCGGTCGATGTAAAGTTCAGAGCAAAGAAGAACTCATTCCATGAAAGAATAAACGCAAATATGATCGTTGCTGCCAGTCCCGTTGCTGCAACCGGAAGAACAATGATAAAGAACGATCTTATTCGTGAGCATCCGTCAACCATGGCGGCTTCTTCAAGATCCGTCGGAATACCGTCTATATATCCTTTCATCAGCCATATCATATACGGAAGCACAAAGCTCAGATATGTAATCACAAGTCCTGCCTTTGTGTTAAGCAATCCCATATTGGAAAGAATCGAATACATAGGGATAATGATAGCAACTGCCGGAATCATCTGTGTGAACAGGATGGAATTCATCAGTGTATCATGTCCTCTGAATTTGAATCTTGAGAACGAATAGGCTGCAATCAGTCCGACAGCAAGCGATATAACCGTAACTATGGCTGTTACCGTAAGGCTGTTCTTGAATGATGACAGGAACTGTGCTGCTGCATCTGTCGTCTTTCCGCTGGTACCGTGAAGCATTGCCTTGTAATTCTCAAGCGTGGGATGCTGCGGCAGCCAGTGAAGCGGCTTCTGCAGAAGTTCCTGTTTGGTTGAAAGTGAAGAGATCACCATCCATGCAAACGGTGCTACCGTAACAATAACAATCAGGATGACCAGGAGATAAAGTACTACTCTTCCGAGTCTTTTTTTAGCTTTTCTGCTCATACATTACCTCCTTTCTTTCTTCTGGATGAACGTTTTGATCCATCATCTCCCATGAATACTTTGATATATATGATGGTCATAATGAAGCATATGATCGACAGTGTAAATGCCATCGCAGATCCATAGCCCCACTTCAGATACTTGAACGAAGTCTTCTGTATCATGTATGTCAGGAATTCCGTGTATCCCATAGGTCCGCCTGCTGTCATCAGATATACAAGATCGTATGTCTGAAGTGCCCATATCGTCTTCGTGATAAGAAGAATAAGAAGAACCGGCTTGATAAGCGGCAGTGTTATAGTCCAGAATGACTTCCAGCCTCCGGCTCCGTCGATTGATGCTGCTTCATACAGACCCTTATCAATATTTGCAAGAGCTGCGATGGTAAGCAGAACAACATAAGGAGTCTCTTTCCATATATTTGCAACAAGAACGCAGATAAAAGCTGATCTTGGTGTAGCCAGCCATGCCTGGTATTTATCAATGAAACCAAGCTGCGTCATCAGTGCATTAAAAGCGCCGTAATTGGCGTTGAATATCCATTTCCACATGATAGCATTTACTACTCCGGGAAGTGCCCACGGGAGAATCATGATTCCTCTTACGAAGCCTCTTCCTTTGAATTCCTTATTAAGGACCAATGCTATCGCCACGCCGATAACGATCTCGCAGAAAACCGAAATTACAGTAAAGATCAGAGTCTGCTTTACCGAAAATCTCCAGTTCGCATCGGCAAACATATCAATATAGTTCTTAAGTCCGACCCATTCCAGAGTGTTGTCCTTAAGCACAAGGTTATTAAAGCTCAGAATCAGTGAATAAACTATCGGAAAAATCAGCACACCGAAAATGATAAGCATACTCGGGGTGATGAGTGCTATCGGAAGCTTTCCTCCGTTTGATGGATTCCCTTTATTTATTCTGGGTTTTTTATTCGCATCCATAATAACTCCTAAAATCCGGGGCGGGTATAGCCCGTCCCGGACTGCAGATTAATTTTAAATGATATATCTGTTATTTGTACTGTGCCTGAACTTCCTCGCACTGTGCCTGCATATCTTTAAGTCCTTCTTCTACTCCTACTTCTCCGAGGAATATCTTCTGGCTCTCTGTTGTAAGGATATTGCAGTACTCATCATACCAGAGAAGGTCCGGAAGACCCTTTGAATGTGTGATCTGGTTTGCGAACTGCTCCCAGTACGGATAGAGTTCAAGAAGATCAGAATCTGAATAAAGATCTGTCCATACAGGAAGTGATCCGATTGCTGCACAACGCTCTTTATCAAAGTCGTGTGATGACATGTACTCGATATACTTCCATGCCGCATCCTTATGCTCTGATGTCTTCGGGATTGCCATAGCCTCCGGAAGTGTAAGAACCATGAAGTCCTCACCTGCTGCATGAGGTGCTGAGTTACCAACAGCGATCTCATCAACGATCATAGATGTATCAGGATCATTAGCTGCTGCATAAACACCCGGCCATGCCTGCATCATAAGAGCTGTCTCTCCCATATAGAATACGTTTGCTGCATTCTCATAATCAGCTGTAAGAGAAGCCGGATCAGTCATACCTGACTGAAGTCCGTTAACAACGAACTTGTAAGCCTCTGCGGTCTTGGGATCCTCTCCCATAACAGGATTACCGTTGTCATCAATAAGCTTGCCGCCGAATGATGATACAAGCCAGTAAATCTCGTTACCGCCTGACTGTCCCTGCCAGTAAGAATCGATATAAGTACTTGTTACAAGGCCTGCCTCACGTAGTGCCTCATCAGCCGCTCTGACTTCTTCCCATGTCTCAGGAGCCTTGTCAAATCCAACTTCTGCAAGCTTTGCTGCGTTATACATGAAGTAACGTGTATCGTTATTCCATGTAATTCCGTAAAGGTGTCCGTCATTTGAGAACTTGTCGATAAGTCCCGGAACCATTCCGTTCTTCTGCTCATCCGATACATAGTTGTCAAGCGGCTCAAGCCAGTCATTCTGTGCAAACTTAAGAACCCATGCATTATCAAATTCAATAACATCATATGA
>JAGHSD010000156.1 GCA_018066045.1 Candidatus Darwinimomas equi
GTCTTCGGAAGTGATTTTACAAATGCGTCTACTGCGAAAGGTCTGTAGAGACGAACCTTTACAAGTCCGACTTTCTGTCCCTTTGCTGCAAGGTAGTCGATAGTCTCTTCGATAGTATCATTTACAGCACCCATTGCTACGATTACAGACTCAGCATCAGCTGCTCCGTAATAGTTAAATAGCTTGTAATCTGTTCCTATCTCTGCATTAACCTTGTCCATGTATCCCTGAACGATTGCAGGAAGTGCATCATAGAACGGGTTGCATGCTTCTCTTGCCTGGAAGAAGATATCAGGATTCTGAGCTGAACCTTTCTGATTCGGATGATTCGGGTTCATTGCCGAAGCCTTGAACTCAGCGATGGCATCCATATCAGCGAATCCCTTAAGTGTTTCATAATCCCACTCTTCGATCTTCTGGATCTCATGAGAGGTTCTGAATCCGTCGAAGAAGTTAATGAACGGTATCTTTCCCTTGATAGCTGCAAGATGAGCTACCGGTGTAAGATCCATAACTTCCTGAACTGATGATTCACAGAGCATTGCACAGCCTGTCTGACGGCATGCATATACATCTGAATGATCACCGAAAATTGAAAGTGCATGTGATGATACTGCACGTGCTGAAACATTGAATACACCCGGAAGCTGCTCGCCTGCGATCTTATAAAGATTCGGGATCATAAGAAGAAGACCCTGTGAAGCTGTATAAGTTGCTGTAAGAGCTCCTGAAGAAAGCATACCGTGTACTGCACCTGCTGCACCTGCTTCAGACTGCATTTCAGTAATCTGAACAGGGCGTCCGAAAATGTTCTTTCTTCCTTCTGTCGACCACTCATCTACATGCTCCGGCATGACTGATGAAGGAGTGATAGGATACATTGCTGCTACTTCGGTATACGCATAGGAAGCATGTGCTGCTGCCTGGTTACCGTCCATAGTAGCCATTTTTCTTTTTGCCATAATAAAATCCTCCTACATTTATTAACAAAAAAACACCCTTTCATTATAGCAAGATTATGCATCTTTGCAAATGAAAAGGTGTTATTTCTTCAGTTTTTTATTGTCCGGGCATTGCCGGTACCAGCGGGATATCTCCCGGCGACGGAGAATCGCCCGGTCCCGGTCCGTCCGGAACTGTCGGTCTAGGCTGCGGAGACTCTTCTCCCGGTCCGCCGTCACCTCCCGGTGAAGGCTGAGGTTCAGTATGTTTTTCAGTCTCTGACTGTCCCGGTCCGGGGGCTGTCGTTTCTGAATTATCTTCCGGCTGTGTCTGGTCCGGATAGCTGACAGTTATCTGACCGTTCTCATCAACATGAGTCTCAAACTGTACCGTATTTCCGCTCGCATCAGTCGGTATGGTGTCAAATACCGGATCCCACGCTGACTGATTGCGTTTTATCTTCGGGGTATGACCTTTGTATTTGCTGACATGGAAAAGCTCATCTGTCACCAGGCCGTCCGGGTATTCATGCTTAAGATAAGTATTCCATGTGCTTCCCTTGTCGCCTTTGGAAGCCACAACCTGAACGCCCGGTGCCATCGTCGGATCATCCTCATAAGCCGGCGGCGGGACTTCCGATTCTGCAATTTTTTCGGAATGCATGGAAATCTTCTCCCCTTCCGCAAGGATAGGAATTCCGATTATCCAGCAGTTTACCGTTCTGTCTTCATAATGTGCTCTTATTACTATCGTTGAACTTGAAGTATTCGTAAATCTCAAATCCGGTCCGCTATATCCGTCGTAGCTTACCGTCGCGTCCTCTCCCGGTGTGACATATGTCGGGGCGTACGTATGCGGATGTCTTTCAGTAACCTCAATTCCGGAAAAAATAACTGCGTTGTAAAGCGTCGATGCAACCTGGCACACTCCTCCGCCCGGTTCACTGACTACTTCACCGTTCTGATATGCCGCTGCTTCTTTGTATCCTTTTTCTGCGGTACGGTTTCCTGTCGTAAGGTTGAACGAGAACTCTTCTCCGACCTGAAGCACCACTCCGTCAATGGCATTGCATGCAAGATTCAGATTATTATTTCTGTCGGCATTATTGGTTGATTTTGTTGTATATGTACCGATGGTCTTATAGAGCGCCTTTGCTTTTTCTTCGCTTAACTCCGGTTCGACTTCCTGTGTGCTGACATCTATCGACGAGTCAAACTTCTTCGCGAAAAACGCCGTTCTGATATCGTTTCGCAGTTTCTCTTCGTCAAGCGCAATTCCCTTTTCCTCTCCCGAATATTCAAACTGCTCTGTTTCCTTGTTGAATCCGGAGATAGAACCGTTCTTTGCCTCTTTATTCCAGAGAGCTTTCATGTTCTCGATCTCACGATCCAGCCCTTCCTCGTCCATTTCGAAATTAATTGTATAATTCTCTTCCGGTTCGGAAGTTGAATAGATCATATCCAGCGTTTTCTCTATGCTCTTATCAAGCAGATTTGCAATCTCATAGGAATCCGGCTGGCCGCCGCGAAGTTTTGCCTTCATTGACCAGTTGTATTTCTTCTCTATTGCAATCTTTGCCTGTGTCTTTCCTAAATTCGAGATACTTACGCCATCTACTCTGACATCTTTTTCAAGTGCCGGCTCCGGTTCCAATGTTTCCGCCTCGACTGCACTGCTTTCACTTTTATCCTTTATCAGTTTCACGCCTAAAACAATAAGCGCTATCACCGCTATTACGATCAGTACGGCTACAATAATTTTAGGAACAGAAAAGCTGTCCTTTTTTCTTTTTTTTCTTCTTGATGCAGGTTGTGACGGGTAACGTCCTTCGCTATCGTATGTCATTTATGTTATCCCCTATATTGTAAGGTGTGAAAATCCGCTCAATCCACTATATAATAGCATAGATAATTCATACTATGCAATATATAGT
>JAGHSD010000016.1 GCA_018066045.1 Candidatus Darwinimomas equi
TGATGAAATAGTAGCCTGGCTTCCGAAATCTCACTCTATGGTCCTTTCAGGGGCTTCCGAGTACCCTGTGGAACGTATTTCGGAGGAATCTTTCATACATACACAGCCTGATGAGGATACAGAGATCGACCGTATGCTTTCAAAGCTTCCTGTAAAGCCCGAAGTCCGTTTTACCACACGGGATGCTTTTACTACCTATAATATGGTTGCTGCCGGCCTTGGAATGAGCTTCAACCAGCGGCTCATTACAGAAAAATGGGATAAAAGCATCGTCGAAATGCCTTTTTCACCGCCGCAGTACGTATCCCTTGGAATCGCAGTACCGTCAAAATCGGAATCGTCTCCGGCAGCAAGAAAATTCATTGAGTGCGCTTTGGAAATGATGCTGAACAAGTAATGCATTGACGCTGAATTCATAATTCATTCATCTTGATTAAAGTGCTTTTCTGTGATAAAGTACAATGGTTTATGAAATATAAAGGAGATATCAATTATGGCAGATTTATGCGAAGCACTTATGATACTGTTTTTCGGTCTTTCATGGCCAACTTCCGTATATAAATCCTATGCGTCCAGAACAGCAAAAGGAAAATCGATAGTATTCGAACTCCTCATACTTGTGGGATATGTATTCGGAAATGCGCGTAAGATCATACAGCTTGCACAGTACGGTGCCGCAGGAACAAAGCCCGGTTTTCTTTTCTGGTTTGCATGGATCTTCTACATTTTCAACATGGTATTCATCATCATTGACCTCATCCTCTATGCAAGAAACAGAAAGCTCGACAAGAGAAGGGATGCCGGAGAAAAAGTCGACTGATATATAAATAAAAGATATGAAAACGTCACCCGGTGTTCGTAAAACACTAAAACAGTAACACTGAAAATGAGCACTGTGAGAGGTCAGCTATACCTTACATCGAATTCTATCAGAATTGGTTAAGAAAATGATACAGAGTAATGTGTACAAGAAAACACATTGCTCTGTTTTTTTGAAAAAGCATTCCTCTGTTTTTTTTGAAAAAGCATTACTCAGTATTTTTATTCATCGAGTCGAATTTATTATTGTGCCATTTATACCATTTGTCGCATGGCCCGAACAACACGACCGGCAGAATTAATTATCAGTGTCTGCAGTGTCATCAATGATAGAAAATACACAAACCAGGCTTTCCCGTGACCTCTTTTGTGTATTCGACTGAGTGAACTGTGCCTTAATCATATTTCATTTCCTCGCTTTTCCTTATTTATTGCAGTAAACCCTAAGTCTGATGTTGTTTACAGATAGTCCTGTAAATGTGGCCTGATGAGCAACTGTGTGATTGCTGCCAGATAGTGGGAAAACGATGAATTTTCCCAATTGTATACTAACGTTAGTGGGAAATATTCAAAAATGGTGAAATGTATACTAACCGAATGCCGGCGCATCGACGATTTGAGCCGAAAGTTCGTGTCATTTCCGCCGATGAAATCAGAAGAACCTGCCTTGATTTTTTCCATAAGCCGGCTGTAATAATCACTTCCGCTGACACTATCGAGACTTCGGAGTCCTGCCAGGATCATCTGCATATCCTTCGAGGTCAGAACAGTTCGATCCATTCGATATCCGTCCATAATGCGGATGCCTCCGCCTGTACCCTGCGTTGTAGCGATTGGTATTCCGGCCTGACAGAGAGCATCAATATCCCTTAAAATGGTTCTTTTTGACACTTCAAAATTCTCCGCCAGTTCAGGTGCTGTGACCTTTTCTTTTTGCAGCAGCAGCGATAAGATTCCTATCATTCTGTCGATCTTCATACTATTCACTTCCATTCATATGATACAGCACACAACATGACACCTGTATGTCACCTTTATTTTACTGCAGGCAAAAGATGAAGAAAATAACTTTCTATGTGAGCACCATTTACAAGAAACGGAGCCTCCTTCATAAAAAGAGGCTCCTCTATATCATCTTATATATTCAGTTCATCAACGATTCGCTGCACATCCGTGCCTGGCAATAATTTCGTGGTATGAATCGCGCCGGATACTATTGCGGCAGCTTCAATAATGTTAAAAAACAATCAAACAATCTGAATTTAGATGGCTTTTTTAAGCTTCGAAATCGCTTATAAGTTTCCGTCCTATATCACAGGCAAATTTAAGTGCCGGAAGGAGAAGGTCGTGCTTTGCATAAAAATCGAGAAACCTTGGACATTCCAGCGTAAAGTCACCCTGATAACCATATTCCCTCAGAGCTTTCAGCAGATCATCGAAATCAATGTTTGCCATGTACGGAACAAGATGCTCATCAATTCCCAGATCCATCCCATGGGTATCCTGTATATGAAGGCCTTTGATTACTTCTCGATCCATCTGACGGATAAAATCTCCGGGTTGAATACCACCGCGAAGCCAGGCATGTCCGATATCCACGAGACCGATATACCACGGAGAATCCAGTTTTTTTAATATATCATTTAAGAGGTCAGGGTATGTAAAGGCATCCATCAGATTTTCAACAGCAATTTTTACACCATATTTTTCACAAAATGGTTCCAGAGATTTGTAAAAACCGTAGTTGTATTCCAGGTTCATATGGGAACATGAAGGAGCAGGAACTCTTATCCCATGAACAACGATATGGTCAATTCCAATGATGCCGCACATTTCAATGGCACGCTTTATTGAAAGATATTCAAAGCAGGAATCATCCTGTTCCATCCCGTATCGGAAATCAAACGGGGCGTGTGCCTGATTGCACCTGAGATCATATTTTTCCAGTACGGATTTGATTTTAAGGGCAATATTCTGATAGTCGTCTCCGCAAAAACTTTTAGCGGCGTCCCAGTAAAACGAAAGATCAAGGCCGTCAAATCCTGCGTCTCTTATCAGCTTAAACCCTTCATCAATACCAAAGTTTTTCCACGTTCGATATGATTCGATTGCAAGTAAATGTTTCATAGTTTCTCCAATAAAATCCTGTTTCACCTTAATTACTTATGTTCACACTATTACATAGCCTAATTGCTGCCTCTGCAATGGTTTCAAATCTTCCATCATCTATGAAAGCTTTTTTTACAAGATTGCCTCCAATACCAATTCCGACAGCCCCGGCCCGAATGAATTCTCCTGCATTCTCTTCATTTACGCCCCCAACTGCCATCAGATCGATATAACCTAACGGAGCACGAACGGCTTTGATGTAAGAAGGTCCGAGCACAGATGCGGGAAATACTTTTACGATATCCGCTCCCAAATCATGGGCCGTTACGATCTCACTCGGAGTCATTGCACCCGGCATGGAAATAAGGCCTCTCTTCTTTGTCTCTCTGATGACTGCCTCAGAAACATTTGGAGAAATAATATACTGCGCACCGGCTTCTTCTGCCACAGCAACCTGTTCTGTTGTCATGACTGTACCTGCTCCGGGCAGAAAATCTTCGCCAAAATGCTCATGAATACTCCGAATGGTTTCAGCTGTCCGGAATATGTCTCCTTTTTGATCGAAAGTCACCTCAATCAGACTGATTCCGCCTTTATGCAAAGCTTCTGATAGTCTCAAGGCATCATCTCCATAG
>JAGHSD010000005.1 GCA_018066045.1 Candidatus Darwinimomas equi
ACAGTAAAAGATGCGCCGGATAGAAAACATAAAACATATATTTCCATCCGTGTCCCTTCTCCCCGTTATACATATAGATAAGCGGAACTGCAAGAAACGAAAACAGCTGAAACAGATTCCGTATTACAAACACGGCGGAACCGATACAGTATTCTGTGATTCTGTTTTTGCGGAACGCATACATCAATACAGCCGCAGCAACTGCCATATATCCGTATTCGCATTTCAGAAAATATGCCGTCAGGCATCCCGCCGCCGTCGCCGCTCCCGAAACAATAATTCTCCATTCTCCGTGTATTGCATCCGAGCTGTATATTTTTCTTATCACCGCAGCCACTGTCAGACAGATTGTCAGTGTGAATACCACATTCTGTCTGGAAGGATCCCACATCGTCCCGTTAAAAAGCAGATCAAACGGAATCTCCGATACAAGAGCCAGTACGGCAAGTCTTCCGATATATCTGAGTACGTTTCCCGTATGCAGAAGTCCCTCAATCAGCATAAAAATCATTATGGGAAATGTTACGCGCCCAACTGCTCTCATGGCATAATAAATGACCCTGAAGAAGAGCTGCTGTGTCTGAAGATCTCTCAGAAAAACCAGTCCGATATGATCCGCCAGCATACACAAAACAGCTACCGTCTTCAGGGCATCTGCACTTATTCCTCGGTTTTTTACAACTTCAGGCATTTACCTCTGCTTATTCGAGTTCCGATCTGCAATATGGACATTTATTGGCATCCGCCGATATTTCTGCTCTGCAATACGGGCAGATTTTATTTCCTTCTGAAGGTTTCGATTCCGTAAACATCTCTGCTTTCTTCTCTTCTGCTGGTGATACCTCGTTCTTAACCTCTTCTGCCGCTTGAACAGCCACCACGTCCGAAGGATTCCCTCCTGTCATATCTGCCTGTGCAGCTGTTTCCGGTTCAACTGCTTTATTACGTGAGTCAAATGCAAGAATTCCCAGGAAAACCGGCTGAAGCAGAATCAGACCTGCTGCAAAAGCGCCTCCCATTCCGAAAGCCTGAGAAAGCTTTATGTTCGCGATTATCGTATAGACAATCAGGGCAATCGTCGCAGCCGTAAGAAGAATAACCGGGATTAGTATACCTGCAACCGTAAATCCTCCGGAAATCCACGACAATCCCAAAATTCCCATGATTCCTTCAACAGTGGATGAAATCAGCCATACGGATCCTACAATCTCCACGATTCCCGCAATCAGGTACAGCCAGAACAAAGATGTTTTGTAAATCCTCTTGCAAAGCACATAAACTCCGTAAAACGGAATCAGACATTTCCATCCGGCCAATCCCAGTTTTTCATAAACCATCCATGTGCAAACAATTGTAAAAACACAAATCGCCAATGATATCATGATAAGTACACCTCCGTATTAACAAACTGACTTTCCATCATACCGTACCCCTTCAGCTATATTATACTATTTCTGCCGGGAAAGTTTCTGAAAAAACTGTGAACTTTCAATACTGCTGATTATTCCGGCCTTCCCGCCGCAAGATTGTAATTCGTGTATTCTTTCTCCTTCGTTACTTCACGAATCACCTTTAACATAACAGGAAGCAAAACCTCTTCATCTTCTCTTTCCAGTTCCACCTCTGCCGTAGCCCTGTCATCCCAGAACGGATAAATATCCACTTCCACTGTACGCTGATGATACGGAAGGCAGTATCTCGTTTTTGATATACTCCTTTTTTCTCCTACACCCTTTTCCGGCATCGTCAGAAAATCTCTTTCCGTTATTTCACATTCTTCCTCGATACGCACCATATCGCTTATCTTCTTTTTTCCGGTAAGATAGTAAACCGTTCCGTCAGCTGTCTTCCATGAGCGGACACGCAGCTTCTGCTCATTTTCGGTATCAAAATAAACCTGCGTGATCTCTGCTTTCACTACTCCCGGATAATTCTCGAGCCACCCTATATCCGGATACTCTATCAGATATTTTCTTTCGATTTCGAGCGGCTTCCCGTCCGCGGAAAGAGGCTTTCTGACTGTACTCATATGGTGACTCCTTTCAGATTTATAAATTCAGGCAGGGTCGTACATGGTCTGTCTGCGATACACAGTGCACTTTTATATCCGTCCGGAGCATCATACTCGCTGAAATAGTATTTACCGCCACACGGATTTTTCGTAAGATATGCCTTATCCGAAACAGTAATCTCAAAACCGTCAAGCGGCATACTCATCCCCTTTCCGGTTACCTTCATATAACTTTCCTTGAGCGTCCAATACCGGTAAAACATATCCCGTTTTTCATGTTCTGTCGGCTGCGCCGCAATCGTCTCATACTCCCGGGGAAGAAAAAACTTCTTCGCAAGCAGTGTATCATCATCTCCCATCTTCTGAATATCGCAGCCGACCTCGCGGTCTGAAACCGCACACATCACATATTCTCCTGAATGAGAAAGATTAAAGAAAATGTTCCCGTCTCCCCCGATATACGGCTTGTTATTCTCTCCGTATGCAAAGCTTACTCTGTCCGGCCTGTCATAGCCGAACTTCTCAAGTGCAGCATACAGAAGAACCTCTGCACCGAGCGACAGTCTCCTGTCTTTTTCAAACCTGTATGCATCTGTCTTGCGTCTCCGTTCTTCGGAAACCCTCCCGTAAAAAGCATTAAACAGACATTCGTCTGACAGAATGTCTGTTCCTGCTATACATACAATTGTTTTCTCTTTGCTGCCGTTCATTATAATGTCAAAATACCCTCATTTACATTCTCTATGCTGCCATAGCAGTTCCGGCTCCTGAAACAAGCCACGCAGGAACTTTCCTGAGCAGATAATCTCTCCATTCTATATAACAAGGCGCTTTAAGGTGTACCCCGTCTCCCGAAATATCTGACCGGAGAGCTCCCGTCTCATCATCAAACAGCGGATTGATGTCGATATAAAATACCTTATTATTATCTGCCAGCATTTTCAGCGCCTCATTGTTTCTGTTCACGATCTCGTTTTTAAATGCCGATGATGCTGACTTGTTCTGTGTCGTATGAAGTATGCTTTGAATAAATACCGTTGCCTCAGGCTGAACTGCCTGAATCTGTTTTACTATCTCCCCGTATCGCTGTGCAAATACCTCCGGTGCATCTCCTCCTAATTCATTGATACCGAGAAGCAGATATACTTTTTTATATTGTTTCTGACCGAGCACATCCCAAAGTTTCCCCGTGCCTCCTCCCGGAAGGGTGAAACTCGCTTTTGATATTCCTTTTGTGCTTACTCCGACTGAATAGTAATAGTCCGCCCCGGGATTCTTGGAGTAGATACTGAGGCCCTGAGTAAATGAATCTCCTATAAAGCAGGCATCATCAAAATATGACATGTCGGCAGTTACAAATACCGGCTGCGAAACCTGAACCGGCTGTGGGGGCTGTCCCTGCTGTGCGGGTTGTTCCTGCTGTGCGGGCTGTTCCTGCTGTGCAGGCTGAGTCCCGGCCGTGCTATCTGCTGCCTGCTCCGGTATCTTTGCTTCATTTTCCGGTATCCCCGGGCCTATCTCTGAATATGTATCATTTGAAGCTAATTTTACTGCTGCGGATGCCTTAACCGGAAGATCCTCTTCCTGTAAAGACGGAGTCTCCGTAAATGCCTGAAATACCAGTGCCGGAGCCGGCACATCCATATGCTGTCTGCGATATGCTCCGTAAACCTGATCATTACACACAACCACCAGGCTTAAAATCATTGCCGTGGCCGCTACAAACCAAATCAAATTATTATGTTTTTTCATATTTCAATTCCCCCAACCTGCAGCATCAGAAACTGCAGTACATAAACGGATTGCTGCCCTGCTTTGCTATCATATAAACCGATGCCCAGAATACAACAAAAAGCATCACTGTAACCACCGGACTTTTTCTGTTTTTTTCATACCATTTTCTGAAGAACGGCAGGCAGAAAAATATACCTGCTGCAAGAAACGGCCATTTTGATTTTAGCACCTCGACATAGTCCTGAAAATAAACAAATTCATTCGCTTTTCTTAAGAAGGGATACAATCTTGTAAAATAATTTCCTATATCCCTTATATCGGGAATCGCAAATACTACCCATGTCTGAACGATGACAAAACATACATAAAAATGTGCTGCTGCCGGATGCTTTTCCAAAAATCCATTAAGCAGGAACCTCTCCAGAAGAATAAAAGTCAGCAGGCACAATCCCCACAGGATATAATTGAAAGTTGATCCATGCCATATTCCGGTGCACAGCCACACTGCGCTCAGACTCAGTATCAGTCTCAGTTTTCCGTTTTTACTTCCTCCCAGAGGAATATAGACATAATCCCTGAACCATGTTCCCAAAGTAATATGCCATCTGCGCCAGAACTCGGATATTGAACGGGATAAATAAGGCAGATCAAAATTGGCCGGCAGATCAAATCCGCACATTTTTCCTATTCCCATGGCCATAAGCGAATATCCGTTAAAATCAAAATACAGCCGCAGGCTGAAACTCAGTGCTCCTATCCATGCGAGCGGAGTCGATATGCTCTCGAATCCTATAGACAGAATATGCTCCCATACCGGTGCAAGTGAATCCGCTATCAGCACCTTCATTCCGAATCCTATAACAAAAGTACAGAATCCTTCTTCGATATTTTCTCTTGTTGTCCCGCAGCTTTTCAGCTTTTCCTGCATTTCCCCGTATTTTACTATAGGTCCGCTGATCAGTTTCGGAAAGAAGGCTGCGTAGCCGGAATATGTAATTATATCCCTGTCTGCAGCAATTGTCCCTCTGTAAACATCTATAACATATGATGCGAAGGAGAATGTGTAGAAGCTTATTCCCAGAGGCATAACCAATTCCGGCAGAACACTCCTGAATCCGAAACCCTCTGGAATTATGACTGAAATCAGGTTTGCATATTTAAAAAACAGCAGTACTCCGGAATTCACTAATAGTGTCAGTATCAGAATTAATTTCTTAATTCCTCCTGCGGTTTTTGATATCAGAATTGCCGATACATAATTCAGCAGAGCGCTTCCGATATAAAAGATCAGTCCCGGTATACCCGCTCCGAAACAGTAAAAGCACAACCCGGAAACCGGCAGGACAATACGCTTCAGTTTTGCTCCTGCCAGCACATAAATTATCATAAATACCGGTAAAAACCAGAATATGAATTTGAGATCCGATAGTGCCATTATTATTTATTATTAAGAATTATATGTTCCATAGCCCATGCCGCTCCGTCCTCATCATTGGACGGTACCACATAGTCAGCTATTTCCTTTATAGCATCCGGTGCATTGCCCATAGCCACACCGATACCTGCATATTCAATCATTGATCTGTCGTTTCCTGAGTCTCCTATTGCCATGATCTCATCTCTGGCAATGCCAAGCTTTTCACCCAGCCACTTAAGCGCCATCCCTTTGTCTGCTTTTGGATTGGATACTTCCACACAGTATTTCCCGCACCATACTATCGAAAACGGAAGCTCACTGAGTTTCTCATAAGCTTTCTCCGCCTCTTCATGACTGATAAAGGAGACATGGAATTTTTCCACAGGATCCTTTCTCTTATCAAAAAAGTCCGCCATATCGTCAACATACCTGTAAGGAAGATCTATTGTTGCCAGACCTTCTATATATTCAGGAAATCGTCTGCATTTTTCCCACGCCCTGTCTACCGTATAGACCCAGTGATCTCCCTGAACAAAAATCAGGCAGTCAAACTTTGCGTATATATCATATATTTTCCTTGCATCTTCAATATCTATGGGAAAGAAATACGGACATTCTCCTGTCTTGAGATTCAGTATATATGTTCCGTTTGCAAAGATGGAGTATTCCATAGGAAGGCGGTCATAATATAATTCGCTTTCAGAATTGGATCTTCCGGTATTCAATATGAATTTAATTCCCCTGTCACTAATATCACGGACAGCTTTTTCTGTCCGTGATGTCAGCTTCTGGTTATAATGAATCAGCGTGCCGTCCATATCGGCGGCAACCAGTTTTATACTCATATCAGCCTTTTTCAAGTGCCAGTGTTCTGGTTGTAAGATCACAAACCTCTGTCGGTCCGTAATACTGGATTGCTCCCGGATATGTATAGGCTGTCTCTACTGCCCATGCCTCTCTGTGTGCCTCAAAATACTTAAACGGCTTTCCGTCAAGTTCTACCAGTGCTTTTCTGATAACCGGTTTGTCCTTACCGTTTCTTCTCTCCATGTTAAACATCTTGGAGATCGGCATTCCTCCTGCAACCCACTCCTCGGCAGGTTTTGAAAGATTTGAAACCTTTGACAGATATCCTGTGTATCCGTACTGGATAAGCATGAAAGCATTGTATCCGAGTGAATAGCAGTAGTCTGCATCGAAGTTTGACGGGAATGCACATCTTCCCTCATATCCGAAGAAATGATGCTGTGCACTGAATTTACCCTTGTATGTTCCTGCTTCTTTCATCTTTGCAAGCTTCTCTTTTACCATAGCTGAGAAAAGCTTTTCAGATTCAATAAGACTTACCTGAACATTACCGTGCGGATCTCTCTCAAGGAAAAGCTGCTGCTGAATTCCCTGCGGAAGAACTTCAAATACTGCCATTGCATCAGCTGAAAGTCCTGCCTTGATAAATGCGTACTTATCTTCCCATGTCGGAAGCGCATTGAACTTCTCTGTGTTGCTTCCTGCAAGCAGCTCATTGATTTCTTTAATAAGCATTGAGAATTCCGGAACAAACTCAACAATACCTTCCGGAATGATAGCAACTCCGAAGTTATCTCCGTTAGCTGCTCTCTTTGCAACTGAATCTGCAATCTGGTCTGCAATCTGTGAAAGAGACATCTTCTTCTCTGCAACTTCTTCACCGATAAGACAGATATTCGGCTGTGTCTCAAGTGCACACTCAAGAGCAACGTGAGAAGCAGAACGTCCCATAACTTTTACAAAATGCCAGTATTTCTTTGCAGAATTCGCGTCTCTTTCGATATTTCCGATCAGTTCACTGTATGTCTTTGTTGCTGTATCGAATCCGAAGGAAATCTCAATATCCTCGTTCTTAAGATCTCCGTCGATGGTCTTCGGACATCCGATAACCTGAACTCCTGTATTGTGTGCTGCCATATATTCTGCCAGAACTGCTGCATTTGTATTTGAATCGTCTCCGCCGATAATTACAATTGCTGTAACTCCATGTTTTTTGCAGACTTCCGTAACAATTGCGAACTGCTCTTCAGTCTCAAGTTTTGTTCTTCCTGAGCCGATAATATCAAAACCACCCGTATTTCTGTATGCGTCGATAAACTCATCATTGAATTCAACATAATCATCTTCGATAAGTCCGCTCGGGCCGCCCTTGAATCCTAAAAGCACATTGGATTTATCTGTTGCCTTGATTGCATCATAAAGTCCGCAGATTACATTATGTCCGCCGGGTGCCTGTCCGCCTGAAAGGATAACGCCTACTACCTGCTTTTTCGGTGCAGATGTGTTCCTGCCTTTTTCAAAAGTAACTTCTTTTTTGCCATATGTATTCGGGAAAAGCGCTTTGATCTGATCCTGATCTGCTACGCTCTGGGTTTCTGACCCCTCTTTTACGCAGATATCTGCAATTCCGTTTCTGAGCATTCCCGGAAGCTTCGGTGTATACTCATATCTTGCTTTCTGAAGTGGTGAAAGGTTCATTTTGTCTTTCCTCCTGTCTGTACTCTTTTTTATTAAACCGGTGATAATACCGATGAAAACACTATCCACAAAATTGTATCACAATTTGCCTGACCTGCCTACCTACCGCCCGTAAACATTCAGAAAATCTTCCGTCATATATTTATATTTCTGTTCTTCGACCAGAAAACTTATGCCATGACCCGCTTCAGGATACGTAACAAACTGAATCATTTCGGGATTTGCCTCGTAGATCTGTTTTCCCATCTTACACGGAACGAAACGGTCATCTTCCCCGTGAGCAATCAGAATCGGAATTCTTGTTTTCTTTACTGCTTCAACTGCGCTGCATTCCTCCAGATTGAAATGTCCTATAATTCCTGCTCCGAGCTTCACAAAAGGATACAGCAGCCAAACCGGCAGCTTCTTGTCCTTTGCAACTTTTTTAATAATATCTGCAGGAGACGAATAACCGCAATCGGCCAGAATGCCCTTTACATTAACGGGAAGATCCAGTTCCGATGCCATAAGTACCGTAGCAGCTCCCATGGAAATACCGCTTAGAAAGATTTTTGTATCGGGTCCGAATCTTTTAATGACATAATCGCACCAGCTGATACAGTCATGTCTCTCTAAGATTCCGAAGGAAACCACATGCCCTTCAGATTCCTCATGGCCGCGCTGATCTACCAGAATCAGGTTATAGCCTTTTTCAATCATGTGGGGACCTTCTCCGCAATAATCATGAACTGCCATACTTCTGTAACCATGGAATCCTATCACAAAAGGTTTCCCGGGATTTCCCCTGTAGAACTTTCCGGATAGTTTAAGACCGTCTTCCGACATCGTCTCCACTTTTTCATAAGACACTCTTGAAAAATCAAAAATCATTCTGGCCATAGTCTGGCGGTACGGCTGATACTGTCCTGTATTCGGTATCTTGAAAACATCACCCTGTGTCTGATGCGGCGTGTAGAAAGCTTCATAATAACACACCAACATCGCAGCTACAGCTGCGATGATAAGAATTCCAAGAATGATAAAAATAAACTTAACCATGTTCTATCCTCAATGTTTTTATTCCATAGATAACTATTAAAATCTGTGAAGGCAGATAAAATGTCCATATCAGCACAAGCATCAGTGTCGACATATCCGCCGGGAGTACAGACCTGAGCCCGACACACACATCACAGCAGAAAAACAATGTCAAACCGATGGCAAAAAGCAGTTTCCCGTTTTTACGCTGTTTCCATGCACAGAAGGCATTCATCCCAAGCATGGTAATATCCAAAACAGCTAACACATTTTGCAATGAAAACATTCTTATCAAAAGCAGTATTCCACACAGAATGCCGAATATGGCTGCCCGAAGTATGAGGCCTGTCCGTGTCGGGTTTAAATGCAGCATATACATTGTCTGTACTATACAGAACAGAGCAATACCCATTGTAAGATGTGTCTGCGTAATTGACAGAAAATAATCCCCCGCAAGGGTACAAGCCCAGGCTGCAATAAACAGGACAAGTGTCCTTGCGAATATTCTGTTCTGTTTTTTTTCACCGCTTCTACCGTCCATAGAACTCATCTATCAATTTCACGGATTCTCCTATGGGATCATCGTCCATCTCTATCCAGTGAATGTCTTTTCTTTTTCTGAACCATGTCATCTGACCTTTTGCCAGATGTCTTATCTCCATGAACAGTTTGTTATAGAAGGCATCAAAGTTTTCAAACTCCCCTCTAAGATACATAAGAATATATCTGTATTCCAGTCCGAGCCCGTACAGGAATTCATCAGTCGCACCTTCGGCACGAAGTCTTATCACCTCGTCTATCATTCCCTGATCAAGTCTTCTGTCCAGACGTTCCCGTATACGTTCATACAGAACCTCTCTCGGCCATGTAACTCCTATAACCAATGTATCATATCCGGGAGTATTGATGCGTTTTCCGGTGTCTCCTGCCAGTGCTCTTTCTGCAGTCCTCTCAATTCTCTGAGTATTATTGAGATCCAGACCTTCCAGTGCAGCCGGATTCTTCTCTTTAATGATTTCTATCAGTTCCTCTCTGGTTCTGGAGTTCAGTTCACGTCTCAGATTCATATCGGGATTCTGAAGCTTAATATTATACCCGTCTACAACGGCATTAATATACAGTCCCGTTCCTCCCACCAGAAACGCTTTTTTATCTCTTGCCAGAATATCATCTATAGCTTCATAAGCCTGTTTCTGAAAATCAACAAGAGAGAAGAAATCATTAGGAAGCGCCACATCAAGTAAATGATGTGGCACTCCCTGCATTTCCTCTTTTGTAACTTTTCCTGAACCAAGATCCAGTCCCTTATAGACCTGTCTGGAATCGGCCGAAACTATCTCTGCCGAGTATTTTTTTGCCAGTTCTATCCCCAGACCGCTTTTACCTGATGCATTGGTTCCCGTGATAACTACAAGTTTTTTGCCCAATTACTGTGCCTCTTCCTCACATTCTTTTATTGCCTTGAGATTTTCTTTCTCAATTTCCGAAAGAACTCTGTCATCAAACCTCGTCTTTGCATACCATTGTATTGGATTTTACAGGTAAAATCAATGACCCGCAGTGAGGCAGGGTACCGGATAAAGTGCCGACAATTTTACAGCCTCGCACGGGCCACACCGTTCTGATAACTTCATTATTGCGGACTCACCACGTGCTCTCGTCTGATACCATTGCGTACAGCAGGAGGGAGGCATAGCGCCTCCCTCCTGCTGTACGCAAACGGTGGGATTCAAACCCACGCGCCGGTTACCCGACGACCGCATTTCGAGTGCGGCTCGTTATGACCTCTTCGATACGTTTGCTTATCTTATTATCGTGCCTCCGCACATCACATGTCCTTCAACGTCATAAAGGACCACTGCCTGTCCCGGAGTAGCTGCTCTGACCGGATTTTCGAATTCAATAATCATCTTTCCGTCAGCGTAGCCTATTATACTACACTTTTCCCCTTTATGGCTATACCTTATCTTTCCGATTGCTGAAAGTCCCGATAAAACCTCCTGTTCCGATATACCCATGAAATTCACTTCATCGCATACGATCCTGTCCGTGAAAAGTTCTTCATTATCCGACAGCACCACCTGATCCGTGTCCGCCTTTATTTCTTTGACAAATTTCGGCTCCCCGAAGGCTATTCCCAGACCTTTTCGCTGACCTACCGTATAATGCGTGATTCCTTTATGCTTTCCGAGTACTTTCCCGTCAGGTGATACAAAATCCCCCTCCGGCTTTGTTATTCCTGTATGCCGCTCTATGAACCCGGCATAATCCTGATCCGTCACGAAGCATATCTCCATGCTGTCAGGCTTTTCGCTCACTTCGAGTCCCATATCACGGGCCATCTCCCTGATTCTGTCTTTGCTGTATTTTCCGAGAGGCATGACCAGCCGTGACAGCTGTTCCTGAGAAAGCATATACAGTGCATAAGCCTGATCTTTATCCGAATCCGCGCTTCTTAACGCATATCTTCCGTTCTTCAGCCTGTCCGCATACGCATAATGTCCGGTAGCATAGCACTCTGCACCGATTTCATCCGCATACTTCATCAGCGCCATGCATTTTACAAATCTGTTGCATCTCGTACACGGATTCGGAGTGATTCCTTTCAGATATGCATCGGCAAAATAATCTTTTACTTCTTTGTCAAATGTTCCCGTACAGTCGATAATATGATGTTCGATACCTAATCTTTCGCATATTCTCCGGGCATCTGCTATATCTGCTTCGGCATTTCCCTGCGTATCCAAAGAATCACCTTGCATCTGCAAGGTGACCCCGATCACTTCATATTCTTTTTGTAAAAGGCCCGCTGCAACGGCAGAATCAACTCCGCCGGAAAGACCGATCACTATTTTTCTCATTTCTGGATCTCGTTCTTCTGCTCGTCTACCGGCTTTGCCTGCTCCGGTTTCTCTACCTGAACAATTGATGCTTTCTGCATAGGAATACGGCAGTTTTTGTTGTTTCCGAACTCAACGATAACCGTGTCATCTGTCATATCGATAACAACGCCGTAGAATCCTGCGGTCGTAAGCACTGCATCGCCGATTGCAAGGCTGTCCATAAGTGTCTCACGAGCTTTCTTTTCCTTCTTCTGAGGACGGATACTCATGAAATAAATGAGAGCACCGAAAATAACTACATAAACGATGATGATCATCGGACCGCCGCCGAAAAGTCCACCGCCTTCTGCACCTGCTTCTCCGGCCGGAGCGCAACCTGTCATCAGTAAAGTAGCCATAATTGCTGTTATTGCTGCTGTTAATTTCTTCATCTTTATTCCTCTCTGCTCATGGACATCATTCCATCAAGCTTGTGTTTTTTATATGCTTTATAATTGCCTTGATCTATTGCATCTCTGATTTCACCCATCATTGTATTATAAAAATACAGATTGTGCAACACGCACAGGCGCATGCCGAGCATCTCTCCTGCTTTCAGAAGATGCCTGATATATGCTCTTGAATAGGACCTGCACGCCGGACAGTTACATCCTTCTTCTATGGGTCTGTCATCAAGCTCATATTTCTTGTTGAACAGATTAAGCTTGCCCTGATTTGTATAAACATTTCCGTGTCTGCCGTTTCTCGTAGGATAAACGCAGTCAAAGAAATCAACTCCTCTGTCAACGGCTTCCAGAATATTTGCCGGAGTCCCGACTCCCATAAGATAAACCGGTTTTTCGGACGGCAGATACGGAACCACCTGTTCCAGTACATGATACATCTGCTCGTGGGTCTCTCCTACGGCCAACCCTCCGACTGCATACCCGTCAAGGTCCATATCTGATATTCTTTTCGCATGATCGATACGGATATCATCATATATGGCACCCTGATTAATTGCAAACAGCAGCTGCTCTCTGTTAATGGTGTCTTCCTGTCCGTTCAGTCGGGCCATCTCCGTCTTGCATCTTTCAAGCCATCGGGTCGTTCTTGCAACGGAAGCTTCAACATAACTTCTTTCCGCAAGTGCCGGAGGACATTCATCAAATGCCATGGCAATGGTGGATGCCAGATTAGACTGTATCTGCATACTTTCTTCCGGCCCCATGAAAATCCTGTGCCCGTCTATATGCGAGTTGAAGGTGACGCCTTCTTCCTTTATCTTCCGGAGTCCCGCAAGAGAGAAGACCTGAAACCCCCCGGAATCTGTGAGTATCGGCCGGTCCCAGTTCATGAACTTATGAAGACCTCCGAACTCTCTAATCAGTTCATCTCCTGTACGCACATGCAGATGATAGGTATTGCTCAGTTCCACCTGGGTTCCGATCTCTTTCAGATCATCCGTTGAAACCGCACCCTTGATTGCACCCACCGTCCCCACATTCATAAATACCGGAGTCTCGATGCTGCCGTGAACTGTTTCTACATGGGCATGTTTTGCCAGTCCGTCTCTTGCTGTTATCTTATATGAATACTTCATCAGCTTAACTCAGTCTGAATCAGGCTTTCTGTGCAGCTGCCTTCTCAGCAGTCTTCTGCTTCCTGGAAGTTATCTTCTCCTTGTCTCCTCCGCCGAAGATAAACCACAGTGAACTTGCAAGGCAGATAGATGAATATGTTCCGAATACGATACCTACCATGATAGGAAGTGCGAATTCCTTGATTGATGATACACCGAAGATGTAAAGCACAAATACCATGATAAATGTTGTAAGTGATGAATAAATACTTCTTGAAAGAGTCTCCGTAATCGACTTGTTTGCGATCTCGCTTCTCGGTGTACTCTTCGGAAGAATATTGATGTTCTCACGGATACGGTCAAATGTAACGATAGTCGCGTTGATTGAATAACCAACCAATGTAAGCATACATGCGATAAATGTTGATCCTACGCTCCACTTGATGATTGCATAGAATGCAAGCACTACCAGCACATCATGCACAAGACACACAACCGAACTTGCCGCAAACTTGATATCCTTGAATCTGAACCAGATATAGACAAGCATGAGTACAAGTGCAATCGCAACTGCGACAAGTGCATCCGTCTTCATCTCATTACTGATTGCTCCGGAGATGTTCTCTTCCGTGATCTTTTCCTTGTCTACGCCGAAGTTCTCTTCCATCGCATCATGAAGAGCCTCTCTTTCATCCATGGAAAGTTCTCTTGTCTTGATGATTACCTCGTTGGAATTTGCAACCTTCTGAGTCTGGACATCGGCATCACCCGTAATAACCTCAACAACAGGAACAACCTCGCTGGATATCTCATCAAGTGACATGTCCTCATTGAATGTAACATTGGTTGATGTACCGCCCTTGAAATCAATACCGTAGTTAAGAAGATCTCCTGTATTGGCCTTATTGATTCCCATTGCTACGAATCCTGCAAGGATAAGTACTGCTGAAAATGCGATGAACCATTTTCTCTTTCCTATGAAATCAATAGTCTTTCTGCTCTTGATAACTCCGTACTGGTTTTCTTTGTCCAGTCCTAAATCGATAAATGTGTTAAGAATAAATCTTGTAACGAACAGCGCCGTGATCATGGAAATAACGATACCGAGTGCAAGTGTCTGTGCGAATCCGACTACCGTACCGGAACCTTTGACCATAAGAACGATTGCTGCAATAAGTGTTGTAACGTTACCATCTATGATAGCTGAGAGAGCTTTCTTGAAACCTGTCTTTACCGCTGATGGTACTGTCTTTCCGAATCCGATCTCCTCTTTAATTCGTGTGAAGATGATTACATTGGCATCAACCGCCATACCTATTGAAAGGACTATACCTGCGATACCCGGAAGGGTAAGTGTAATGTTCTCGTTAAATGCTGCCAGAAGCAGTATCTCCAGTGAAACATATACAGAAAGTGCAAGTACTGATGCAACTCCCGGAATCCTGAATGCAATGATCATAAGGATTGCCAGGATGATAAGACCGATAAGGCAGGCCTTAACACTTGATGCCATAGCTGACTGACCGAGCTTTGCACCTACTACGTTGCTTCGCAGTTCTTCAAGTTCCAGTGAAAGTGATCCGATACGGATGGTAGTTGCAAGGTTCTCTGCCTCTTCATAACTGTCCATTCCGTCGATACGGCACTGTCCGCCTGTAATCGGCTCTCTTACAACGGGTGCAGAAACCACTTCGTTATCATATATGATATATATCTGCTCTCCGACATGAGCTGTTGTTGCCTCGGCAAATTTCTTTGTGCCTTCTTCATTGAATGACAGCTGTACGATGTATTCCTTGTTCTTCTGCTGATCCTCTGTGATACCTGCCTGAGCTGATGAAACCATGGTTCCGTCAACTACGACATTTCCTTCCGGATCCATAAATACCAGTGAGCCGGGTTTTCCGAGTTCCTCAAGGATTGCATTGGCATCCGATACTCCGGGGATATCAATATTGATTCTGTTTGTACCCTCGCGGTATACTTCTGCCTCTGTCGAATAACTCTCGACTCTCTTCTGGAGTTTGTAAATCGTATCCTGCATATCAACATCAGAAGGATTGGGGTCCACTGTCTGATATGTGATACTTACACCGCCCGCAAGATCCAGACCGAGCTTTACTGTATTCTTAGCCGAATCTTCGGTTGCTACATAATCGTCCTGCAGTGCCGCATTACTGTCACGTACTACAGTCCAGGCAAAATATCCAAGTGCCACAACTACGATAAGCGTAATTATAAGCTTGATAATGCCTTTTACTTTGTTGTTCTCTTTCATGATAAACTCTCTCCTAATAGAAATTGCCCATAAGCTAAAAAATTATACCATAAAACATGAAAGGATACAAGAAAAGCGGGGCAAACTGCCTGCCCCGCATAGTGAAATAATTCTCTGAGATATTACGTTTTATTCTTCTTCCAGCATTGCCTTTGAGGCCAGTTCAACCTCAATCTCATGCTCCTCATATGACTCACCGTTAAGTCTGTATACCGTGAGCTTTACTTTCTCTCCCGATTTATACTGTTTAAGCAGTGACTGGAGATCATCCATTCCCGTTACAGACTGACCGTCAAGCTTGGTAATTACATCCTTTTCCTTAAGTTCGGAGTTTGCTGCCGGTGCCTTGTCGACGATTTTGAATACATATACGCCCTGCGGCATATCATACATCTCCGCCATCTGACTGTCGATATTCTGGCCCTGAATTCCGATGTAACCCTGCTCTTCTTCGCTTACTTCCTCTCTTGCCTCAAGATTTGAGAAGTCATTGAGAACATCCTTTACTGATGAGATCGGAATTGCAAATCCCATACCTTCTACAGCTGTTGTTGCGTATTTGGCCTCATTTATTCCAATGACCTCACCTTTTTCATTGATAAGCGCACCGCCTGAGTTACCGGGATTGATAGCTGCATCTGTCTGAATGAGATTATTTGCAACCTGTCCTTCGGCCTCCATAGTCTTGTCAAGAGCACTTACCACTCCTACCGTTACCGACAGACCTTCTCCAAGCGCATTGCCTATTGCTACTACCCACTCGCCTACTCTGAGTGAATCGGAATCTCCGACTTTTGCGACTTCAATGTTATCGTAGGTTCCTTCTTCAAGGTCTGATTTCTTTACCGAGATAACTGCAACATCCTTCTCTGCATCTCTTCCCTTTACTACAGCCGGGGCAGTCGTATCGTCACAGAAGGTAATTACCAGATCCTTGGTATCTGCTACAACATGATTGTTCGTAGCTATCATGAACTCATCATCATCTTCTGCAATAATGATTCCCGATCCCGCAGTAGGTGTTTCATATACCTGTGGCTGATCAAGTCCTCCGAAACCGCCGAATCCGAAGAAATCTCCCAGTCCGAAGCTTGAATATGCTTCATACTCCGTAGTACCTGTGATTGCTACCATTGACGGCATTGCCGCTTCAGCGATTCTGGAAACGTCTGTCATCTCTCCGCCGCTGCCTGAAGGCTTTTTGTCATTCTTTTCCGGTTTCTGAGATTCTCCGATCTTAACCTTGTTCTCATCCGTTTTCGAAGCTGCTTCCTCTTCCGGCTTCAGTGCCTTGTTCAGATCAGAAACTACATTCGAATATGCATCCAGTGTACCTGTCGCCTTGCTGACTCCGTACATCGAAAGTCCTGCGACCGCTCCGACCACTGCTGCAAATAATACTATCAATACTCCTTTGAGGAATTTATTCATAATGTTCATCTCCTTTTTTATGATTCATGATTGATGATACAAACACTATATTCCTCAAATGTGATGAAAGTATGTTCAAATTGTGATTATTTATTGCTTTCGGATTTTATTCTCCGGGAACTTCCTCGACCGTCGGGGCCGAATTTCCTCCCGGTCCCTCGCCCGGTTCCTGCGGACCTTTCGGCAGCTGGCTTCCCGGTCCGTTTTCCGGACTTATCTGACCTTCCTCTTCTTCCTCCTCATCTGAAGGAGTTTTCGGAGCTGACGGTTTTTCTGTGCCGGGGCCCGGAATCTCCTCTTCAGTCGTCTTGTTCTTGTATCCGGGGCCGTTTTCATCTTTCTTCTTTGCTCCCGGACCGTCTATGTTCTCATCGTCTCCCTGTCCCGGAAGCACGTTTCCGTTCTCGTCGGTTTCTTTCTCTTTGACGGGTTTTTCTTCTGTCGGTCTTTCTTCTCCTTCAAGATAGAAATTGCCGTCTTCATCTACCTCATAAAGATAGACAATATTGCCGTTTTCATCATAATCGATCATCTTGATACGCTTTCCGTTGTTATCAAGCGCATACTGATATGTCTTGTTTCCGTTTGCATCTTTTCCGTCAACATATATAAGATAACCGTCTTTACTTATCGCATACTCCAGTTCATCGTCTTTCTTCTTCGATACTTCTGTTTCCTTTTCCTTGGACTCCTTCTCGCTCTTTTCCGTGCCTGATGAGCTCTGTGCATCCGATGAAGCCGGCTTATCTTCTTTCTTCGGGCTCGGAAGATATCCTTCCGTAGATACCGGTGCTGCTTTCTTTCCCTCGTTATAATATCCGGTCTTTGCCGAAATATATGTGCTTATCTGTTTTACCTGTTCAGAAGTGTCATAGTCCGCCTGATTGAACAGTATCTGATGAAGATCTCTTACATTGCTTTCCAGTGTCTGCGGTATTACGCATGCTCCCGCCTTGCCCATATTTGCTTCCGCTCTTGCAAACGGAAATCCCGTTGACTCTGTTATCTCATATTTATCTACTTCAGCTATGGCATCCAATCCGTCCTGCCATGTCATATTGGTTGCGACCATCGACAGCATGTTCCCTAAAAGGTCATTCAATGTCTGCATATCCGCATTCTTTGCTTTTTCAAAACACTGCTTGATGACCTTGCGCTGGCGCTCTGTTCTTGCATAGTCGTTATCCATAAGTCTCAGTCTTGCATATGCCACAGCCTGTACTCCGTCAAGATGATTCATTCCGGCATGCTGAAGCTGTACTGAACCAAGCCCTGTGCCCTTGACTGTTTCTGTAATAAATCCGTTGATATATGCAAACTCTGCCTTAGACAGTTCAACATCCACTCCTCCGAGGATATTGATTCCGGTTGCCACTGCTCTCCAGTTGAATGTCACATACTGGGTAAGGTTAAGATCCAAATTCTCATTAAGTGATTTAAGCGCCTGTTCCGGACCTCCCATACAGTACGCACCGTTGATTTTTCCGTAAGTACTGTCTCCTGTTTTCAGATATGTATCTCTGTATACGCTGCAGAGTTTTATCTCTCCCGTATCTCTGTTGATGCTGACTATCATTATTACGTCGGAATTGCATCCTTTTCCGACAGCGGAGTTACGCGAATCAACTCCGAATACAGCTATATTCCAGTATCCTCTTTCAATTGCCTCGATCTCCTCATTTGAAAGGTTCACGTTCTTGATGACCTTCTGATCGACCGTAGGCCTCTGAATCTTTCCATACTGTTTGGAAGCATAAGCGAAAAGAAACATTCCACACAATGCTATTACTTCCAGCACGGCAAAAACGATGATCCTCCTTATAAGTGTGTTCGGGGTTTTCTTTTTCACCCTTGCACGTGAAGGAGCTTCGGGCATATCCGGAACTGTATCCGAAGCTATGTTTTCTTCGGTTCTGCGCTTCCTGCTGTGCCCTACCGGCATCATATTCTTGCTGTCATACTCTTTTTCTTCAAAATCTCTGCTCATATGTCTGTTATATCCTCAATAATGTTTAATACGCATTCTTGTTTACAAAACCCTTGAAAATCGTCAGGAACAGTATCTTGAAATCGAATCCCAGCGTCCAGTTTTCAATATAGTACAGATCGTACTCAATACGTGTTTCTATTGATGTATCCCCTCTGTAACCGTTCACCTGCGCCCATCCGGTCAGTCCCGGACGAACCTGATGCTTGATCATATAGTGCGGTATCTCATCTCTGAATTTTTCAACGAATTGCGGTCTTTCGGGTCTCGGTCCCACAAGACTCATGTCCCCCATCAGTATGTTCCAGAACTGAGGCATCTCGTCTATGCTGGTCTTTCGGATGAACTTTCCTACCGAGGTTACTCTCGGATCGTTTTTGGTCGTCCATTCTTTCTTTTCGTCATCGTCTTCCTGCACTACCATTGATCTGAATTTATACATCCTGAATGTTTTTCCGTGTCTTCCGACTCTTTCCTGTGCAAAGAATACCGGCCCGGGGCTGCTGCACTTAACTGCTATCATGGTAAAGATCATAACCGGCGAAAAGAGAATCAGCCCGAACAATGAACCGAAGATATCCATGGTTCTCTTCAGGAAGGCATTTACACCTTCCGAAAGAGGAAGCCTCCTTATATTTATTACCGGAAGTCCCTGAACATCTTCTACCTGCGGAACTGTAGGAATAATATTGTTATAGTCCGGAATAAACTTGGTGTGCACACCCGAACGTTCACAGTCATTTACGATTTCCTCAAGATAATCGTAATCCGGCAGAGAAAGTGTAATAACTATTTCGTCGAGAGTGTTTTCAATCTTATTCTCTTCAAGCTGTTCCGACAAAGACTGTATGGTTCCGATTACCGGAATGTTCTTATATGTGTATCCTGTCTCGTGACTGTTGTCCAGGATACCTCTTATCTTGTAACCCCATTCCGGATTCACTCTGCATCTGTCTATAAATCCTTCTGCCGCACGACTGTACCCTACAAGCAGTATTTCCTTGCTGTTATAGCCATTTTTCCTTATATTCCTTAATGCAAGACGTATGGCTCCTCTTTCGGCAATTTCAAATATTATGGTAAATGCATAGAAATAAATAACCAGACTTCTTGAGAAGTTATATATATACGGATTCTTGGACCCGAGGAACAGTACCAGAGTAAAGAGCAGAAGCAGTATGGTATTTGCCGAGAAGATTCCGGCAAGTTCCCGTCTCTTGCTGAGTACCCTCTTGGGTGCGTACATTCCGTTAAGTCCGTTAAGCAGAAGTGCTACCGGCACGATTACAATAAGCACAGTGAAATAAAATCTTGCCGGAAGTGCGATGGCATTCTTTCTGGATGCTATGATAAAGTATGCCAGTGCATACGCCGCTGCTATGACGATTGCGTCCAGCAGCACGTGTATTCTGTTCAGATGTTTTTGATAGTCTTTTATCATATATGCCTTTTCGTAAAACTAATCGAATATTCTATGAGACCTTTTATCATTATCCACTCAATCGACAGATAAGCGGTTATTCCCTTCCTGGCCGCGGGGGCTTTTCTGCATTTCTTTCTGGTCTTTATTCCTTCCTTTATTCCGTCCCAGTATTCCTTCGAATATCCCATGTTTTTGAAGAACACTGCTTTTCCGAGTATTCCTAAAAGAAGCGGTATAAAATTAATAACAAGCTGCGGCACCGGCTGATTCTTATAATGCAGGTATATATTATTCCGCGAAGTAATCTGGACCTTAAACGAATTGTATTTTGATCCTGATGTTGCACTGCCGAGGTGATATACTCTTGCATCCGGAGTATACAGAATTCTGTATCCCGCAAGCCTTGCCCTCCATGAAAGATCTATATCCTCAAGATAGGCAAAATGCGTTTCATCAAAAAAGCCTATTTCGTCAAGTATTTTTTTTCTGTATATCGCGGCACCGGCACATGCGGAGAAAACATCCGCCTCTTTCTGATACAGCTCCGCTTTTTCATCTATTCCCCTCTGATATGCCCATCCAAGCCAGTTTATTCCGTCTCCGGCACTGTCGATAAGACTGTGATCAGAGGATTTTATCATCTGTGCGCTTACTGCGAAGATATCTTCCGACTTACCGACAGCATTTTTAAGATTCTCTATAAAATCCGGCTCTGCAATCGTATCGTTATTCAGAAGCAGTACATATTCGCTTTCGGTTCTGCGCAGTCCTTCGTTGACACCACCGGCAAAACCTTTATTCTCGGGAAGCAGGACTACCTTGATTCTGCTGTCGTCCGCTGCCTCTTTCTCAAGCCACTGTGCGCTTCCGTCTGTTGAACCGTTGTCTATGATCAGTATCTCAAACTCTCCGATTGTCTGCGTCTTAAGCGATGCAACACAGTCGGGCAGGAATTTCATTCCGTTATAGTTCGGGATAATTACTGTAATCATAAATATTTTTCTATACCCTCCATGTGGTATGGTTCACCGATTTTTTCCTTAAGCAGATCGCGCAGTGCGAAATTGGATTTCCTCAGCGTAAGATTCGGATTGTAATACGGATCTCCCTGTGCCAGTATCCCGGGCCACCTCTTCATGAATTTGGCCACTTCTCTGTTAAATCTGTCGACCTTTTCCGGCGTGTCCTCCAGCCCTCTTGACTTCGATTCATAATGATGGAATGTGGCGTACGGATTATAAACCACCAGCTTATCAAGGCTTCTCACCTTAAGGCAGAAATCAATATCGTTAAATGCTACCGCAAGATCTTCCGAGAATCCTCCCGCACGGTCAAATACATCCCTCTTTGTCATAAGGCATGCCGCCGTTACCGCTGAGTAATCCTGTGCCGTTACCGCTCTGTGGAAATAGCTCTTCTGATACTCATACAGTCCTATAAATGTATGTCCCGCGATTCCTCCGAACCCGATTACCACACCGGCATGCTGTATGCTGTTATCTTCATACAGGAGTTTGCATCCTGTTATTCCCACATCATCGCGCTGACAGTATCCCATCATCTCCCGCAGAGAATCCGGATTGATCATCTCCACATCATTGTTCATGAACAGAAGATATTCACCGGATGAGTACTGTACTCCGAAATTGTTGATCCTGGAGAAATTAAACCCTTTCTCCTCATACTTTACCACCCTGACATTCGGAAGTTCTTTCTGTATCTCATCATAGTATTTCCATGTTTTATCCAGAGTTGAATTGTTCTCCACAACGATGAATTCAAGATTATTATAACTGCCTTTCAGGAGTGATCTGATGGCGATATCCAGATCTTCCGTATGATCTTTGTTCGGGATAATTACGGAGATAAGCGGCTGTCTGTCCAGTCTGAAATATGTATGATATATTCCGTAATCCTCGCCCTTTTCTATCCTGTCGATTGTAATCTCCGGATGAACTCTTCCGTAATGCGCCTTTATCGCACGCGAACCGGCTTCAAATGCATACAGTTTACTCTTCGGGTTTGATGCCGTGGAATTCATATGGCATCTCCAGTGATAAAGTATCTTCGGTACATGTTTTATGCATCCGGAGTTTTCCGTTATCCTGAAAATGAAATCGTAATCCTGCGCGCCGTCATATTCCGGATCGAACCCGGCAACTCTTCCCGAGCTGACAAGTTCTCTTCTGAATACAAAAAGATGGCATATATAATTTACACTTCGTAAAAGGTCTATATTAAAATCCGGTTTGAAATGAGGATCAAATACTCCTCCGCCGTCTACATCAAGCTTATCTTCATCAGTATAAAGACAGTCGCACTCCGGGAAGCGCATCAGGCACGACGCACACTCAAAAAGTGCTTCTTCCGGTACCACATCATCATGATCACACAATACGACAAAATCGCCTTCCGCCATATCAAGTGCCGCATTCGTGTTTCCTGCGATACCCAGGTTTCTGCCCAGTATCCTGTATCTTACTCTGCTGTCCTTTGCTGCATATTCCGAGAGAACGGCTTCCTTGTCCTCTCCCGGTCTGCTGCCGTCCGCGATGCATATTTCAAAATACTGATAGGTCTGATTCAGCAGACTGTCCAGTAATTCTCTCAGATAATTATCCGGTGTCTCGAATACCGGGATGACTATTGAGAATTTAACCGGAGTTTTAGTCGATCCCATCGTCCAGTCAAAATTTTTCTGCCCGTCAAGTTCTTCTTTTTGGGGTCTTACCCTCTCATACCATTCCGAGTATTCAAAATCATTATCAATTCCCTTTATTTTGTTCCTCGACTTGAGATACACGACCTTCGGACCGTACTGTTTCAGATTGTCCATTACAACTTTCAGCGTTTCCATGTTGCAGAGATCCCTGATTTTTTCGCGTCGTTTAAATGCCACGCTGGTCCTTTTCGCAATAAGCTCTTCGTTGAACTTTATTCTCTTCATCTGGTTATCGCAGATGATATAGAGCGAATATGTCTTACCCCTTTCGTAATCAAAAGTGATGTCAAACCCGAGATCCGTATCCACCGTCTTTTTGAAATAAATCATACTTACATCATCACGTCTTGTAGGAACCACCTTGAAATTCACAGCCTGCTCTTTCTCGTCACAGACTCTGAATTCACGCTCCGAATACGGGTCTTTTCCTACTACCCAGCCGTTAAGCGTAATATGATTTTCTCTTACTCTGACTACGTCAATTTTGAATTTCATAATATATGTTTAAACTGTTCCCCGGTCGTTGATGTAAGTAATTATTTCTCTTCGTCAAAATTCAGGCGTTCCTCCTCCACTACCAGAGGGCGCTTCATGACTCTCTGATTGATTGTCAGAACATACTCGCCCAGAAAACCGATAAAGAAAAGTATCACCGCCCCCAGGAAAAGCATTCCGACAACCAGCGGTGCCGTACCTGCAGGGAAACGATCCCACCATATCAGTTTCATTATCAGATAGATTATTGCGATAATAAAACTTACCGCTCCGACTATCACGCCTGCAAATGTGGCAATGCGCAGACCCACTTTGGTATATGAGGTTACCGAAAGCATTGCCCCGTCATACAGTGTGTAGAAATTGTTATGTGTTTTTCCCGCACGGCGCTTCGGCTGTTCGTACGGTATCTCTTTACGTCTGAATCCTAATTCGGCAACTATTCCGCGAAGGAACGGTGTGGGATCGTCAAGTTTACGAAGAACCTTTATGAAATCTCTGTCATAAAGTCCGAAACCGGTAAAATGCTCTATCTGCTCCACTTCCGAGAATTTCTTTATCAGCTTGTAATACATGCTTCTTAAAGCATACATTATCCTGTTTTCCTGACTTGATTTCTTGATACCTATTACGATGCGGTATCCTTCCTCCCAGTTTTTCACGAACTCCGGTATCATCTCCGGCGGATCCTGAAAATCTGCGGCAAGAAGTATGGTTGCATCTCCGTTACTCTGAAGCATGCCGTAATACGGGCTGTTGAACTGCCCGAAATTCTTCGCATTGAATATTGCCTTTATCTTCGGATTCAGCGCGCATAAGCCGCGGATGATGTTTCTGGTATCATCCGTCGAATCATTGTCGATGAAGATAATTTCATAATCATAATTCTGCAGGTTCGTTCTGAATTCCTTTTCTACTGCACCTGCGATTGCTTCTGCATTTTCCTGCTCGTTGAAACACGGGATTACAACACTGATCTTTTTCATTCTATTTCCCTTATTCTGTCTATTCCTTCATCAAAACTGACCTGTGGTACAAAACCGGTCAGAGCCTTCAGTTTCGATATGTCCGGATTCAGATACGGCGTACCCTCGGGAGAAACGCTTACTCTTGTGAATCCGCAGCTTCCTTTTCCTATTCTGTCATGTATTGCATTTACAAATTCGTACAGCGGTCTGGTATCTTCGCTCGCGATATTGATAACATGATCCGTCAGCTTCTCTTCTTCCGGCATCGTAAATACACAGCTTATCATATCCGCCACAGCCTTGGCACAATCATGTATGTTCAGCATATTCCAGAGCTGTTCACAGCTTGTGAGCTCTATATATTCATCCGAGGAAAATGCTTTCACACAGCTGCTTACAAGTGTTGTCGGATGATCGCCTTCTCCGTAGGTACTGAAAATCCGCAGATGTATATATGTCATTTCCAGTTCTCTGCACAACCCGCTGCATACCCCGAGCATTTTCAGTTTCGATTTTCCGTATTCCGAGAGGGGACTGCACACCCGGGTCTCAGTTACCGGCTCCGGAGATGCGTTTCCGTTTTTTATTCTTTCAAGTGTGACCCCGTATTCAGCCTGTGATCCGGCAAAAATAAATCTCTCGCATCCAAGCTGTTTTGCCGTTCTGACCATATTTACAGTCATCTTTTCGTTCGCGGCATTTATCTCAGGATCCTGCCTTCCGTCTCTGGTGGTTCCTCCCCAGCTCAGATGAACGCAGGCATACATTTCCGGAAGGTTCATCTCTGTCAGCTTTGTGCATTCCGACATATCGCATTCTATGATATGCAGTTTTGTGATGTCTTCCAGTCCTGTTCTGTTTTTTGAATCCGGTCTCACCACTCCGTATACTTCATAGCCTTCGGATATAAGATGACGCGATAACGCGCGCCCTATAAATGATGATACTCCGGTAATGATAATATTCATCCTGCACTCCTGCCTGTGATTTTATCTGGGGATGATCATATTCTCATCCATCTCCTCCTCCGGAAGGAAAGGCTCCAAGTCTTCAAGCGGAGGGCTCTGGATAGTTCCGTCGGGCATTTTCTTTCCCGATGACTTCGGTTCAAAATTCTGATCATGTGTTACATACACTTCACATATAACGGGGCCTTCTGCTGCAAGTGTTTCTGCCACCTTGTCCTTCAGTTCGGAATTCGTGCTGATCTTCACATACGGGAATCCGTATGCCCACGCCAGTTTTTCCATATCCGGAAAGCCCAGATCTCCGCTGTCTTCGCCTATACCGACAAGCGGTCTGTCTCCGAAAAACTTTTTCTGAGTCTGTCTTATACTGTGATATCCTCCGTTATTGATGATAAATATCTTGATATTCATTTTGTGGAAGATTACAGTCTCAAGCTCCTGAAGATTCATCTGTATGCTTCCGTCTCCGGTCAGGCAGATGATATCTTTGTCATACTCTCCTGTATCCTGATTGGCACAGAATGCTCCGACGGCTGCCGGAAGTCCGTATCCCATCGATGCAATTGCCGAATTGGATACATATCTCTGCCCGTTCTTTATAGTCAGACCATGGCCTCCCGCAACGCACGGTGAACCGTTGCCGACAACTATTACCTGATTCTCACGGGCCTGATCACCGATCTCTTTGAAAAATGCATACATATTCGCTGCTTTGCTGTCGTCCGCGATAAGATGTTTCAGCTGTATTACCGGATATTTACTGAGCCAGTAATCGCAGGTCTCCCGCCATGTTTTTCCGGGAAGCCCCTCGCCGTCTTTCCACACGGGATTATCTTTGGATGCTCCCATATCATCAAGCACTTTGTTCATCACCGTCAGCAGCTGACGGCAGTCTCCCTGAACCGGCATGGACACATGCAGCGACGGCTTCTTCAGTTCTTCCGGATCAATGTCATTAACTATCGTAAATGCCTCCCGGGCCCAGCCCTTACTGTTGAAACCCACCTGACGTATACCCAGTCTTGAACCGATGCTTAAAACCAGATCGGAATTCTGAACCGCAAAATTTCCGGGACGGTCACCCATATTTCCGGGACGTCCCGCATAAAGCGGATTTGTACTCGGCATGCAATCCTGTGAATTCCATCCGACTACAACCGGTATGCCTAATTTTTCCGCAGCCTGCATGAATATTTCATGTGCGTGTCCTGTACGTATTCCGTTTCCTGCGTTAAGAACAGGCCTTTTCGATTCCCTGATCCTGTTTATTATCTCAAGTGCCGTGTCTTCGCTTATCTCCGGCACATTTTTGTCGTATCCTTCCCTGACCGGATCAAACCCTTCTAATTCATCCGTCTCAACAAATGCGCCCTGAACATCCAGCGGGATATCCAGCCACACAGGGCCCGGTCTTCCGTTGTTCGCAAGATAGAATGCTTTTTCCATACAGTATCTTATCTTCATCGGGTCGATGACCATCTCGCTGTATTTTGTCATGCATCCTATTGCCCTGCATATGTCAAATTCCTGGTCTCCCATCGCCCTTACTCCTACGCCCGAGTAACGCGCCGTCCAGTCATATCTTACCTGTCCCGAGATGACGAACATTGGAATTGAGTCAAGCCAGCCCCCTACCACACCGGTGATTGCATTGGTTCCGCCCGGACCGGTAGTGACACAGAGTGCAGCTATCCTTCCTGCTATCCTTGCATAACATTCTGCGGCTATGGCCGATGCCTGCTCATGATGATTGTATGTAACCTTAAGTCCGTCCTGATGTCCCAGTGCATCATTAAGATGCATGGCACCTCCGCCTACTACACTGAAGGCATGTGTTATTCCAAAGTCTACCAGTTTCTGTGATATATAATTGCTGACTTTGATTTTCATTCTTTCCGATCCTTTTGCACAAAACTCCAAGAGCACCGGAAATGGAACTGGTGCCCGTAAAAACCCAATTTAACGACTATCATTTTACCATAACAGGACGGATAAATGCAATTTTTCCGCTATTATTAACACTATTGTAAGAAGCCGTAAAAGCAAAAAAACCGCAGCCATTGCTCAAGATGATAAAGGCAAGTGCCGTTATCCCGAAAAGACATATAATGGCTGCGGGTTTTTTCATTTATTTAATTGTAATCATCTCATATTCGCGGCTTCCGAGTCCGATTTCCTCCGCGCGTTCCAGACACGGTTCCCATATGGTTACCGGATTGCTCTGTCTCCACGGATCATCCGGTATCACCTTGCTTTCCGCCTTCATCTTAGCGATGCTGAGATCTCTCTGACTTCCCGGAACTACCGGAGCTGACTTGCACAGATCCACGCAGCACTGGTCAAGTGCAACCGGATCAAACGACACTGCCATTCCTACATTCGGAAGGATGGGCAGATCATTTTCGGCATGGCAGTCACAGTTCGGAGAAACATCCATAATCATATTGATATGGAAGTTCGGTCTGTCCTGACAAACTGCAAGCGCATATTCGGCAATTCTCTTGTTGATAAGCACTGATGAAGTCTTGTAATCCGCATCAATGGCATCTACCGGACATACTCCCATGCATCTGCCGCAGCCGACACACTTCTCTTTATCGATACTGCAGAGTCCGTCTGTTACATGAGGTGCATCATGTGCACATACTTTCGTACATGAACCGCAGCCTATGCAGCGGCTTCTTGTAACACGCGGCTTACCGTTGCTGTGCATGTCCATCTTTCCTGATCTGGAACCGGATCCCATGCCGAGATTCTTGATTGCTCCGCCGAAGCCTACTACCTCATGTCCCTTGAAATGATTCAGCGAGATTACTATGTCTGCTGACATGATAGCTTCACCGATTCTTGCAGGCGGCACATCGAGTCCCTTTATCTGAACCTGGGTTTCCGATGTTCCCTTCAATCCGTCAGCGATCAATGCATGACATCCAGTCTGGAGAAACGAAAATCCGTTAAGATCCGCGGTATCTAAATGATCCAGCGCATTTCTTCTGCTTCCTACGTAAAGCGTATTGCAGTCTGTAAGGAACGGCTTTCCTCCGCGCTCTCTGACATAATCCGCAACGACTCTTGCGTAATTCGGCCTTAAGAATGACATGTTTCCATATTCTCCGAAATGAATCTTTATGGCAACAAACTTATCCTTGAAATCAATGTTTTCAAATCCCGCTTCCTTCATAATGTTGTGCAGCTTCTGAAGGTAAGACACTCCTAATTCCGTTTTAAAATTTGTGAAATACACTTTTGATCCTGACATACGACTCCTCCATATCCTGATCCTTTTAATATGTGTAACGACTATATTTTACTACAAACCTATCCTTAATTAAATCAGTTGTGCAGTATTTCTGAAAAACCGGGAAATCAGAAAAGTTCCGGAATATCCCCGATTGCACGAACCGTCGGAACGTCACTCCTCGGTACATCACTGATCAGCACAGCCCGGGCCCCGGCAACATTTGCCATGGCAATATCGCTTTCATATGTATCCCCGACTACCAGAAATTCATTACGCGCAATTCCCGTCATCTCCGAAAGCAGATCTATCATGAGCGTATTCGGCTTACCGATTACGTAATCGCATTCTCTGTTCGCACACCACTCGATGGGTGCCGTCATGGCTCCGCATCCCGGCATAAGCCGTGCATTTTCCCCGGGGAAGATCCTTTCTCTGTTGCAGGCAATGATGCACTTTGCATGCAGCGCCACCTGAAGTGCCTTTGTCAGACCCTCATATGTCATCTCCGGATCATAGCCGATCAGAAGGTTTTTGGCTGTCTCCTCCTGACAGGTGTTCACGCCGAGTTTCCTGAACTCTTCCAGCAGGTTCGGAGAGCCGAAAATATATACATCCTCTAAATTGTTCTTCTTCGCGGTAAGCGCAGCAAGATAACCCGAATTCAGTATCCCACCCGGTCTGCAGTCCACTCCCATATCCCGGAGATTGTTGTATATCTGCTCTCTCGTCTTCGTTGAATTGTTTGTCGTAAAGTAGACCTGCTTCCCGTTCTCTCTGAAGAAAGCGACAGTCTCATTTGCTCCCGGTATCCTTTTCGACCCGTAATAAACCGTTCCGTCCAGATCAAAAAGCACCGCTTTGATTTTTTCCAGTTTCATCCTGATATCCTCACACATTCGGGAATACTTCCATTGTAACACTTCCGAGCGGATATGCTGCACACGGATGAATCCATCCGAATTTTTTATCTGCTTCACGTCTTCCGTCAGCCGATTCCGGCATAAACACATCTCCCGAAACAAGTCTTGAATGACACCATCCGCAGAGGCCTGACCTGCAGTCGCTTGTCACCGGGATTCCGGCCATCTGGCATGCATCTAACAGTGTCTGGTCGGATCTGCACTTTATCTTTGTCTCCTCGCCGCGGACAATTACAGTAATATCATACTCTTTTCCCGCTGCCTCAGCCGGGTAGCCCTGTGTTCCTGCGGGGTTTCCGAACTCTCCCGGAACCTCAAAGCGCACGCGTCTCCCCGGCAGTCCGAGCTTCTCTGTCTCCTCTTTCAGGAAATCCATCATCGCCTTCGGGCCGCAGGCAAATACGGAATAATCTCCGCTTCCATATTTCTTTATCATCTCGGCAGTTATAAATCCGTGTTCATAACCGTCCTTTTCTTCGTCTGAAAGAATATGAACAACCTTTACTTTACCCGCTGCCTTTGTTTCAAGTTCGGCAAGTTCATTTTTAAGTAAAATGCTGTCGGCCGTCCGGCTTCCGTACAGAATCGTGAGATTAAAATCCTCTGTCCCGTCAGCTATTGCCGCTGCCATCGCATAGAACGGAGTTATACCGCTTCCGCCCGCAGCTGCAATTACATTCTTCGCATCACGCAGGTCCTGATAATAGAACTGTCCGAGAGGCTGCGAGAACATGATTACATCTCCTTCTTTCCAGTTGTTCAGGATATGCTCACTGGCAAAACCGTCCGGTGATTTCTTGACCGTGATCATATAACTTGTATTCTTGTCTCCCAGTGCTGCCTTCGGCGCGGATGCAATAGTATACGGTTTTGTTATTATGACCCCGTTCATCTCTATTACCGCGGAAATATACTGTCCGGCGCGGAAATACGCGAGTGCCCCCGTTCCGTTTTCATCGTCCTGAACAAATGTAAATGTCTTTGCATCCGGTTCATTTTTGATTTCTGCGATCCTTGCCTGCTGATAATCGGGATGAAGCCTGCCCGCAAGGATATTGGCATTATATACTGACTTTATCTCTTCAGCCGGAGCTGCTGCGATATGTGCTTCCCTTACCTTGACTTCATTAAGGAAATCTCCTACTCCGAGGCCTGCAAGGGCCGATTTATCGTAATTATACTTTCCCATTTTCAGACCTCCTTTACATTTCCTCAAGCATGTATCTTGCCTGCTCTGCACCTGAAAGATATGCCTGTGAATAACCGTCCATCTGTGTTCCGTGTCCACCGCAGAAACGGAGTCCCTGAACAGTATGGTCCAGTTTGTGTCCCGACTGAACTCTCGGGAACATTCCGTCCCATCCGGCAGGCGAATAGCCGTATACATCTCCCTGCGGTGTACCGAGATAGCGTGCCCAGGTTACCGGTGATGCAACAACAAGTTCCTCGATATGGCTCTGAAGATCTATTCCCGTAATCTTCTCAAAATGTTCAACTATCTCTCTCGCTATCCTGTCCTTAAGCTTAAAATATTCTTCCTCTGTCACATCCCTGAAAGCATCATCTGTGTAGAACTTTGCGAACTGAACCATACACGTTCCTTCGGGTGAACAGTCCGGAATAACTTCGTTAATTATCGTTACACAGTAGTCCCTGTGTGTATCAAGAGACCCGAATGACTCGTATTGTTTAACATTGTCACCTGTAAATCTCACAAAAGTATCATATGCTTTGAATCCCAGCTGTTCGTAGGGAATATCAAGTCCCAGATATAAAGTGAAACAGTTCTGTCCGATGATTCTTGCCGAAATAAGCTTTTTCTCCCGCTCGGGAACCTCTGCCGGATCCACCATACGTCCGAATACCACTGTCGGCATAAGATTGCACATCACATTTTCGCACTCTATATACTGACCGTATTTCAGATGAACTCCCTTTACTCTGCCGTCCTTGATATCAATCCTGTCAACCTCCGTGTTGTACCAGATATCTCCGCCCATTTTTCTTATCGCATCATCAAATGCCATGGATATCTCATGGCTTTTCTCTCTTGCGATCCAGGGTTTCTGTGTAAGATATGTATATGTCATGAAGCAATATACCGCAAAACTCATCTGATCGGAATTTGCCGAAATATAATCCCAGTATGACTCAAAGATATACTTTGCCTTTTCGGGAAGTCCGATGCGGTCCAGCATTTCATTTGTCGATTTGGGAACCACTTTCATAAGATCACCGTACTTAAGCAGCATCTCGATTTTTGCAAGCGGTCCGGGTTCATTGTTGTGTGCGGCCAGCCACTCTACGCCGTCGCAGAGCATCCTGCCGTATTCAAGCACGCACTGAACGAATTTCCCCGATCCGGGAACCTCTTTTTCCATTGCTGCGGTAAACTCTTTAATACCCACCGGCATGGTAACATCGTATCCCTTTTCCGGATCATAAACTATCGTGCGGAATGCTTCCTCAACTGCTACCCAGTCTACATTAAGTCCATATCCGTCTAAAAGCTGACGGACCGCACCGACTCTTCCGACCTCATTCTTACCGTCTCCCATCTGGCAAAGCTCATGAAGAGTAGCTTCAAACTCAAATCGTCCTCTGACAAAGGATGTAGCACATCCTCCGGGAAGATTATGCTTTTCAAGTACCAGCACCTTTTTCCCTGCCCTGGCAAAATAAGCTGCTGCAGACAGTCCTCCGTTGCCGGCACCGACTACAATTACGTCATACTTCTTCATATGATGCTTCCTCCTGTTTTAAACTTTTTCGCTTACAAATGCCGCTCCTAAAATAAGCACTGCTCCGATCAGTCCCTGCCATCCCATGTTTTCATGCAGGATGACCTGCGAAAGAATGATGGCTACGACCGGATCAATATAACTCAATACCGCTATCTGGCTGACTTTGATGTGATTTATCGATTCAAAATACATAAGGTAAACTATACCTGTGTGCACTATACATACTATGGCCAGCATCGTGATCGTCAGCGGAGTGAACGACGCCGCAAGCGAAGAATCCGCAAATGCCCCCTTTGCTAAAAGATACGGAATCATCACGACACCTGCCGACAGAAGCTGAAGCGCAGTCTTCTCATACGGATCCACATCGGTTATAAGTCTTGACCAGCTTACAACGATCGCATACAGCACAGCAGACAACAGTCCGAATACTATACCTGTCAGGTCATTGGTCCCGACTTCAGACGAAAGCACTCCCGATACAAATATCATCCCGACGAATGCCACCAACACGCAAAGGAGCTTCTTCCATGTAATCTTTTCCCTGAATACAAACGGTGAGATAAGAATCAGGAATAACGGTTCCATATAATAGCACAGGGTCGCAGTACTTACCGCAGTATAGTTATAGGCCTCAAACAATGTAACCCAGTTGAATCCCATAATTGCTCCGATCAGCATTATCTGCCATATTTTTCCCTTCAGATGGGAAAATGCAAACGGCCTTCCGCGTACTGCCAGAAATATAAAAATAAAGACCGCACCTATGATTCCTCTTGCCATCGCAATGATTCCGGAATCCAGCGGAATAAATCTTCTGAATATGCCTATGGTTCCGAATGCAGCCATGGCAATAATAAATCTTATCAGGTATTTCCTTGAATCTTTACTGCTGTTCATAACTTCTGCCCCAACATGTTGTGTCTGTGTCTAAAGGATGCACAACAGTTCTTACAACATTCTTACATTCGATTACGTTGTCTTTAAATCTCTTTATTATTGTCCTTTATTTGATATAATAATCTTACCAAATTGGGAAAGGAGGAGCAAGATATCTATGATTATTAAAAGCAGATTATTTGCTTTGGTTCTTGTTGTCGTCCTTTCTGTAAGTTTTGCCGTACCGGCATATGCCGCTCCCAGCGGAAGAATCTACGGTGACGAAGATATTATCGATGATACCGGTGAGCGTGTATGGGAGAAGATCGACGGCGAATGGAGATGCACCGATGCCGAAGGTGATCCGGTAAGAGGATGGGCCAAGCGCGACAATCACGTTTATTTCCTCGCAAAGGATGGCTTCCCCAAAACCGGATGGATTAAAGATAACGGTCACTGGTATTACATGTATACCGAATCTGATTCGGTAGATAAGGAACTCATCGGTACGCTTGCAACGGATACATGGATAGATAACTATTATGTAGACAAGACAGGTGCCCAGACAAAAATAAAGAGATAAAAATAAAACCGCCGAAGCGGTTTTATTTTTTTGCATCGATATTACTGAGTTTCCGGCTCGCTCTTGTCATATGCGTCAAGAATCAAGCGCTGGATCTGTTCTCTGGTAGAAGAATTTATCGGGTGTGCAATATCCCGATATTCACCGTCTGATGCCATACGGCTCGGCATTGCTATAAACAAACCCTTTTCGCCTTCTATCACTTTGATGTCATGAACCACAAATTCATCATCAATGGTAATAGATACGATGGCACGCATCTTGCCGTCTTTGTCAATCCTTCTGACCCTGATATCAGTAATGTTCATCCTGCCCCTCCTTTTGATTGTTACAAGGAGTATTCTCCCAATATCTCAACAACGACTTTGATTTCTTCGGGGCTGCCGATGTATCTTGAATTATTTTCAAGAGTACTGCGGCTTTCAATTATGCAATTCTCAACAGTCGCATTATCGCCGATGTAGACATCGCCAAGCACTATAGAGTTCCTGACTACCGCACCATCACCGACATAGGCATTGTCAAATAATATGGAATTTTCAACTTTGCCGTTGATTATACATCCTCCGGAAATCAGAGAATTCTTTACTTCTGCTCCCGGGTTGTACTTTGCAGGCGGATTGTCATATACCTTTGAATATATTTCCGGAGCGCCTTTGAAATAATTTCTTATCTCAGACTTCAGGAAATCCATATTCGTTTTGTAGTATGACTCCACCGAGGAGATGTTACTCCAATAACTCTCGAAATTGTAAGCGTATATACGCTTATGTTTTCTATATCTGATAATAATATCTCTTACGATATCATATCTTTCTTCAGCTGCGCACTCCTCCAGCATCTCGATGAGCAGCCTTCTTCTTATTACGTAAATACCGCACGAAACAAATCTTGATGATGAATCGACAGGTTTTTCCTCCAATTCTGTGATTCTTCCATCTTCTGCGGTATGTACGACTCCGAATCGGGAGATGTCCTCATCTTCGCATAAATTCGTACAAACAACTGTTATATCTGCCTTCTTCTCTATGTGATACTCAATCACCCTGTTGTAATCCATCTTATATACTCCGTCTCCGGATGTGATGATCACATAAGGTTCATGAGATCTGTAAAGGAAATTCAGGTTTTGATATAGTGAATCTGCCGTTCCTCTGTACCAGTCGGAATGCTGAGATGTTATGGTCGGGGAGAAAACAAAAAGTCCTCCCTGCTTTCTTCCGAAATCCCACCATTTAGATGAGTTTAAATGCTCGTTCAGGCTGACCGAATTGAACTGTGTCAGTACTCCGACCCTCTGAATATGAGAATTGGACATATTACTCAGCGTAAAATCTATTGCTCTGTAACTTCCTGCAATCGGCATTGCTGATACAGCACGCAGATTGGAAAGCTCTTTCATTCTCTTTGATCCGCCTCCGGCAAGTATTATTCCTAATGCTTTCATGATTCTTCACCTGCCTTTACAAGATATCCTCCGCCCGGAAGCATACCGTCCTGATAATCGGAAGCTGTCGTAACTCCCCATACTGCCGTGTTCTTACCTATCTTCGTTCCGTACGGTATAACAGTCTTCTCACCGATGACCGCAAGATCCGAACAGTATACACGGCTGTCGACAGCATTTTCCCTGTATTCTCCTATACCGATCTCACAGTTCCTGCCGATTACGGTATTCTCTGCAACGATACTCTTATACAGTTTCGATCCGGCACCTATCACGGTTCCTTCCATAACGATGGAATCGTAAACCTCCGCGCCTTCTTCTATGGTAACCCCGCTGCCTATGACAGAATTCTTTACCGTTCCGTATATCTCGGTTCCCTTGGTGACGAGGCTTCTCTCTATTACTGCGTTATTTCCCACATACTGCGGGCAGAGAGTATCCTGCTTGGTATAAATCTTCCAGAACTCCTCATAAAGGTTAAATTCCGGAACGATATCAATAAGCTCCATGTTGGCTTCCCAGTAACTCTGAAGCGTTCCTACATCCTTCCAGTATCCGTTAAACTCATATGCAAAGATGCGTTTGCCTTTCTCATGCGCATACGGGATAACATGCTTTCCGAAATCACATCCCGGAACATCCTTCAGCTCCTCAAGTGCCTGGAACAGAAGATCTGCCTTGAAGATATAGATTCCCATGGAAGCAAGGTCGCTCTTGGGCTCTTCCGGCTTTTCCTGGAATTCGGTAATGCGTCCGGTCTCATCCGTAACCACGATACCGAACCGCTTTGCTTCCTGAATCGGAACCTGCATTACAGCGATGGTAACATCCGCATTATTTGCCTTGTGATAATCAAGCAGCATTTCGTAATCCATCTTATAGATATGATCGCCTGAAAGAATAAGAACATAATCCGGATCAAATTCCTTCATGTAGTCTATATTCTGATAGATGGCATTGGCTGTACCTGAATACCAGTCGCTCCCTTTTATGTTTTCATACGGCGGAAGTATCGTCACTCCACCGTTGTTTCTGTCAAGATCCCACGGAATACCTATTCCGATGTGAGTATTCAGTCTTAACGGCTGATACTGGGTAAGCACACCTACCGTATCCACTCCTGAATTTATACAGTTACTCAGCGGAAAATCAATAATGCGATATTTGGCACCAAAAGAAACAGCAGGCTTGGCGACCTTCTGAGTTAGAACTCCCAGACGGCTTCCCTGACCTCCTGCCAGAAGCATTGCTATCATTTCCTTCTTAATCACGCAATCACCTCGCAGTCAAAAATGTACATTTACAGAAACATTATACTCCTGTCCGTATGCAAAGTGAACAAAATAGCGTCGAAAATTCTACCAAATTTGTGTATATTTTTTGTGCATTTATTATAATATTTTAGAAAAAAGCTATGTTTTTTCTAAATCTTATGGTAGAATACAACTGTTGCGAGAGCAGTTACCGCAGGTGTAGTTCAGTGGTAGAATGTCAGCCTTCCAAGCTGAATATGTGGGTTCGATTCCCATCACCTGCTGCGAAACATAAAAAGAGACACACGCTCGCCTTTACGGGCATGTGTCTCTTTTTATGTTACTATTGCGGCTTATATGCCCACTCTTTTACTACTCCGTTTTCTACAACATGACCATCCGCATCAATCGCTGCGGTTGAATATGATGATGAAAACCGTATTTTTTCAGGGCATGTTGTAAATACTCGTACAATAATTACTTTTCATGGAACTACAGTTGATGAACTGGAAAAAGAATTTCAGATTTCAGTAAATGACTATCTGGAATGGTGCAATGAAGATGGTATAGATCCTGAGCGTCCTTATTCCGGAAAATTTAATGTCCGCTTCACTCCGGAGCTGCACCGCCAGGCTGCCATTGCCGCAATGTCACACGGCATGTCGTTAAATGCTTTTATGGAAAAAGCGGCTGAAGATGAAATCTGTGCTATGGCAAATTAGATTTTGTGCTACATCTGATATTTCTGTAAATCTACTCTGCCGTCGATTACAATTACGCCTTCGCGCTTCAGCATGTCTTCCTGGACTTTTTCTCCACCGAATGCGAATGCCCCGGCCAGATTTCCTTTTGAATCAACCACCCTATGGCAAGGGATTATTCCCGGTTCCGGATTTTTATGAAGTGCATTTCCTACTGCTCTGGCCATTCTTTCATTTCCGGCCATCGCCGCAATCTGTGCATATGTAGCAACTTTTCCTTTAGGAATCCTTTTGACTGCTTCGTATATCCTTTTAGTCGGACTGTCAGTTACGATATCATAGCTTTCTGCAATCATTCTTTTTATCTCGGAATCCGGAATTGTCCCATCCAGAATTATCGTATTCCAGTGTTCTTTGTTCTGGTGCCATCCTGGAATAACTGATGCATAAGCTTTTCTCCAGAGGTCTCTCCACTTGGGAGATGCTTTTACGTTAAGGTTGATAAGTCCGTTTCTCTCATATGTCCATAAAAATGCTTTTCTGTTTTCCCGCACACGTACCAGCTGCCAGTTATCGTCATGAAACGGGGCTTCCTGATATGTGTCCGGCAGACTTAATCCGTATGAAAGTGCTTCTTTGCGTGTTAACATTTTTCTCGGTCTTCCGTGTTTCAATAATTGGTGATTACTCTTTCCAGTAATCTGAACTTTGTCGGATAGCCGATGTCCTCATAAAAGATCTCGACCGTGTCAATGTATTTAAAGCCGAATTTATGATACAGTCCTTCGACCTCGTATCCGTCAAAGACATCTATCCGAATGGCTTTTATATTGGATTCTGCAGCAAGCCTTATGATGTAGTCAAGGGTCTGCTTTGCAAATCCTCGCCCTTCGTACTCCGGGGCTATGCGAAATGCATGCAGTATCCATACCTCGTCTTGCGTTGCATCAATCTGCCATTTAACTTTATTGTATGCATCCGGGCATTCGTGATTGACGATTGCTGCCATAACGATGATGCCGTCTTCAATGCCTACAATCTGTCCTCCGGTTTCTATCGCACGCGCCATCATTTCCCGTGAGGGGTATACTTCGTTATCCGGATTGTAGCTGTCGGTACGAGTATTAATGACTTCGTTCATCCGAATAAAGAATGCTGCCAGTTCTTCTGTATCGTTTTGTGTCGCTTTTCTTATTTCCATAGTTATAGTTTTTATGACAAACGAAACGTCCCCTTGTCACCAAAATCCAAAGCATTTCCCTTCGTCGGATGAGAAAAAGCTAAGTGAACCATCTTAAGTTTCATCGGTCCGTTTGAACGATTATCATTATACAACACATCTCCCACAATCGGGTGGCCGATATGCGCCATATGAACCCTTATCTGATGTGTGCGTCCGGTTTCGAGAATGCATCTGATCCTTGCGGTTCCCGAGCTGCGTTCTATGACTGCATATCGCGTTAGTGCATATTCCCCGTCATCTCTCACACATCTTCTGATGTCGTGCACATCTTCATTTGCTCTGACAATAGGCGCCTCTATTATTCCCTCATCCGGCAAGCTTCCGTCATCTTCCACAATGGCTTCATACTCCCTAAGTATCTTTTTCTCTGCCATCTGCCGGTTAAGATTCTGAGCCGACTCCAGGGTTTTTGCAATTAAAACAAGACCGGAAGTATCCTTGTCCAGCCTTGTTAAGCATCTGAAAGTAAATTCATCTTCAGAAAGCTTCAGGTGCTCCCGAACCATATCGGCAAGCGTATCCCCCTGATGCAGCTTACTCGGGTGAACCGGCATTCCTCCCGGCTTTTCCACAATAATTATTTCATTGTCTTCATACACTATAAACACTTACGACTGAGTTTTATGACAAACGAAACGTCCCTCTGTCACATTTTGAAATGAGCCCTTGTCATCTTGCAAGTATTGATTTGGGATTCTCGACCAGAATCTTGTTTAACTGAGTTTCGGTCACGCCTTCGAAGAGGAAGAAGTCCCAGAGGTTCTCCAATATGTGCGCATAGCCTCCGCCGCCGTAGGTCTTGTATAGGGTTTTGAATGCACCCAAATCATATGATACCGTGATTCTGTCTTCATATCCTGCATCGCACAGTTTCTTTATATGGCGGATTCTGTCGATGTCACGCGGAAGCCAGTGCTTTACATACGGACCGTATGTAACAGGGAATTCCATCATGAATTCGTCTATCTGAAGTCTGCATCCTCTTTCAAGAAGGCTGACATGATAGTCGTAATTCGGAATTGTACCGTCACAATGAGAGAGAACAACCTTATCAAGATCAACTCCCTGCTCTTCAAGGACATCCAGTACTCTTTCTCCGTATGTTTTAAAGATTGGCTGATGAACCGTCATTGACAGCCCTGACTCAATACAGGCATCTCCTGCGGCGCGAAGCGACTTGACTTCATCTTTTGTCCAGGCATCATTCATTCCGACTTCGCCTATATAACCCGGTCTGATTCCTGTTCCGTCGATTCCGTTCCGTATCTCATCCAGGAAGAAATCTGTCAGCTGCTGCTGAGTCATGGTCCTGAATCTTTCAGGCCAGGTTCCTTCGATATACAGAGCAGTGCTTGCAACTATGTTAAGGCCTGTTGCCTTCGATATCCGGACAAGCGCATTTACATCACGTCCGATTCCCGGTGTTGTAACATCAACAACCGTTCCGCCGCCTGCATCCTTAAAATACTTTAATTCTTTTATCGAAAGCGCTTCGTTCAGATTCTCTGTATTGGACTGATGTTTGTGCATGTTGAAGATAATGCGCTGGCGATTCTCCGGACAGATTTCCGACTTTAAAAATGCCTGATATTCAGGATCATCGTTATCCGTGTCTGCATAAGCATCTACAGGCGCAACCAGACAGTGCTCATGCATAAGAGTCTTACCTATTGAATTCTCGTCAATCGGACCTAAAACGGTCATTATTTTCTTTGCCATACTATTCTCCCTTACTGAGATTTAAATGATGGAGCTTCGACAATCTCGGCTTTCGGAGCATCCGTATTGCCGCTTGAATTCATGATGTCTACCATCTCACGGATCATCTCTTCATCTTTCAGGCGGAAAAGTATCTCAACTCTTCTGGATGCTGCAGCATCTACAGTTCCGTCCGCTTTCAGCACCGGATCGCTGTAGGATCTTCCGCTGGTTGTCAGAAATGACTGCAGAGTCTCTTTTTCATCCTTTGACAAGAATGTTGATTTTTCATTCAGGCAATAGTCTGCTACAGAATATGCTCTTTCCTGAGAGAGTCCCAGATTGAAAAGATAGGTTCCGCTCGTATCCGTATGTCCTTCGATAACGATCTCCGAGATGTAAGGTCTGTACTTCGGGCTCAGAAGGATATGCATATATTTGGGCAGGAAGTCTCCGAGAAATTCCTGTCCTGTTTCTTTAAGTTCATCTTTGTTATATTCAAAGAGGATGCTTGAATCCATACTGATTGCGCCGGTCTTCTCATCAATAGAAACCTGAAGCGCGGATTTCTCACATTCTTCGCGTATGTCTTCAATAAGCTCTGTCTTGATGCCTATGATTTTATCTAACTGTTCCTGCTGCGCCAGCATAATGCCCTGGAATTCATCAAGCAGTGCTTCCTGTTCATCTAACTTTTGTTTCTGCAGATCCAGTTTTGCCGCCTGCTCTGCAAGCTTTCCTTCCTGTTCTGTCAGTTTCAGTTCCTGTGCGTTGAGCTTTGCTCCCTGCTCGTCAACTAAAAGCCTTTCATTATACAACTCATCACTGCGGATAACGAGCTCCTGCTCCTTGCCTGCAAGTTCCTCCTGCTTCTGATCGTACTGTACTTTGGAATGCAGCATGGTAACAGCGATGATTACCACGAAGCACAGGAGGAGTCCTGCCATCATATCTGAATACGACAGCCAGTAGCTCTGTTCTTCATCCTGTTTTCTCTTTTTCCCAAATCCACGGATCATAAGGATTTTCTCCTGCTCTTTGCTATTCTCTCAAGATCATCATGGAGTTCTCCTAAAACTCCCGCAGCGTCATTGCATGCATCAACGATTTCATGCATGTTGTGTTCCATTTCTTCTCTCATTTTTTCATTCTGCACACTCTGCTGCCTGAGGATAGCCGTGCCTGTTTTTATTTCATCTTCACTGTCAATAACTGTGCGGTAGAATTCGCGCATCTGTTCTGCATTCTGATGCAGAAGCTTATACTGTTCATCAACTTCAAGTCCGATCTTGGTAAATGTTCCGTCAAGCGACTTGTTCATCTCTTTTGTGAATTCTTCTACGACCTTTCCGATGGCTTCCCTCTGATCGACTGTTGCAACCGCCTGGAAATCCGAAATGAGTTTTCCGAGTCTTTCAAAGTTCGGCTCCATCTGTGCGGCAACTTCATCTTTCATATTCTGTCCCATCGTATTAATGGCCTGAAGCTGCTTTTCTTCCAGATCGATTAAACGGTTTATGCCGTCATCTTCTGTATCCGGCATAACAAATTTCTTCCATGCCGAAAGGAATGCCCTTATTGATTCTTCAGAGTCGTACAGCTTTCTCTTATATACAAAGTTGAATACCAGCGAGAAGACCATTCCGTAGATTGAAGTATGAAATGCAACCTTGATACCTTCCATCAGCGGTTCGATGCTGCTGGTTATCTCGGCTGTAGTTCCGGTATTAAAATGCTGAAGTCCGAGAGACAGTCCTATGAATGTTCCTAAAATTCCGAGTCCTGTCAGCGCACCTGCCACCTGATTGAGCATGTTGCGGTGCATGACTGTATCTACAAGATCTTCATTGATGTACTCATCAATGCTCGGCTTATAGTAGACATTTTCTCCGTCTTTCTTACGGTTGAGTGCAAACAGAAAATCCTGATAGAGCGCCTTCAGTCTGTCGTTATGAAACAGCTCTGAATTTACTGCACTGTACGGTTTCCACAGATAGTCGTGGGTATTGAGTGCATCGGTACGTATCTTGTCTGTTACCTGATCCAGATCTGCCGTAATATCTCCCATGGGTCTGAAACTGTTGAGTACGCAGCACAGAAAAATAACCGCTACGATAATGAACATTCCGATGTTCACGATCAGATTGGCAAGACCTTCTTTCTGCGTGCCTGATGTATTCAGGATAATGCACAAAAGGACCATTGCAATATACACTGCCAAAAGCAGCCATTCATACCATTTTTTGTTCTTCATTCCATATCCTCCGGTTTTCTGCCTGAAATGCGCCTGTGCGCAGTTCACAGTTCTATGTTCCTGAATCTGATTTCCTCGTTCTCCATTATCTTCTTCTCTCTGTTGTGGCAGCTGAATATAATTATCTGCCCCTTATACTCATCTGCGATCCATTTCAGCGTGGAAGCGAGTCTTTCTCCGTCATAGTTAACGAAACTGTCGTCAAGTATCAGCGGAAGCCTGTCACCATCCTGCTGAACAAGCCGTGCTCCCGCAAGGCGAAGTGCCATATAAACCTGATCCGATGTTCCGCTGCTCAGCTGTTCAAGCGGAACCGTTTTCTCCGATGTATTGATAAATACTTCCATGCTGTCATCAATACTTATCGAATCATATGCTCCACCGGTTATCCTGTTAATATAACCGGATGCCTCTTTATTGAGAAATACTCCCAAAGAGTCTTTCAGTCTTGCAGCCAGTTCATCAATAGTACCTGCAGCTATATCTATTGCTTCTATATCATCGTTTATCTTATCATTTCTCTCGATTGCCGCTGCCAGTTCTTCATTTTCCCTTCGCAGCGTATTCAGACGGTTAAGCTTCTCCATCAGTTCAGACTGTGTCTGCTTCTGGATAATGATATTACTGTCAAGCTCGTTATTGCGGTCCGTCATAATCTCATTTTCTCTGTTGAGGTCTTCAAGCTGTTTTTCGCGCTTTTCCACATCAAAAGCAAGCTCTTTTGTCTGCTCTAACTTTGTTTTTACTTTTCTGATTGCACTATCGGCAATTTCTCCGGAACCGATATGCTTCTTAAGAAGACCGGAAAGAGCCTGTTTCTTCTTTTCAAGTCTGTTCTTTGCGGAAATACATAAAACCAAGAATATAATTCCCGGAATCAGGCCGGTAATACATCCTGCCGCGCAGAAAATGATATAGTCGGCAAATGCTTTTGTGACATAGCAGTATATCGCTCCGCATGCACACAGAAGAGCAAATCCGAGAAAAACAATGTATATCACTCTGTTCCTTGCTACTGCATTTGAAGAAGCTTCCTCTCTGTACTCATTCAGTACCGTCTGAAAATTCTTTTCATCGTTTACTGCTTTTCCTGAGGTTTCGCTTCCTGTTTCTTTCAGTTTTTCCCTGTCGGTACGTATTCCTTCGCAAAGGGCGTTCGCCTCTGCGGTCTTTTCGCGCAGTATCTGTTCTGCAGCTTTCTTCTCATCTTCAAGCTCATTTATCCTGCTTATATATTCCGGAGCATCTATCTCTTTTTCGATATTTTTAATCTCGCCGGCATTGGCCGCCATCGTCCTTGCCGCTGACGGAACAATGTCCTCTGCAAGACTTCGTTTCTGATCCGCAAGATATTTTTTTGCTTCTTCGCAGTTAAGAGATCTGTTGCCTGTCGTCCCCATGTTGATAATATATTTTTTTAACTCAGCGGCGACTGCATCTTCCGCACTTGATCTCAGCTGACCGATACTTATGGTGTTATCATATGCTATTTCAGTCATGCCGCACAGCGCATCTCTGAGAAAACCCTCTGCAAACGGAACAGCTTCCTGAGAAGTCTCATTGTAAACAGTACACCCGACCGGATCTTTATAAAAGTCTCTGATAATGGCATATATCTGTCCTTCATTTTCGATACGCATTACCGCTCCGTATTTATTTCCTTTCCACGGTTTGAATCTGGAAAACTCATCGGTAAGAGCGGCAACGCCTTTGGCTCTTTCCATTCCATAGAACATTGCTCTGATACATGCGTGCAGTGTAGATTTTCCTGCCTCATTATGTCCTGTAACCAGGTTGATTCCCTCGTCAAAACCTATATATCTGTCATTCAGTTTTCCGAATCCGTCTATCTTAATATCAATAAGTTTCATCTTATTTCCTCTCATCAGCGGTCTTAAGCAGTGCATTTATTCCGAAATTCATTGCTTTTCTGTCCAGCTCAGAAATATCCTCACGGTTCATCTCTTTTACAAAAAATCCCACCATATCTGACGGATGCTCCCTTGAAAGCTGCATGTAATCATAATCAGGTCTTGTGAAATTCAGTATTTTACTGATTTTGAATTCTCTCGTCAGATCTTCAAGAACAAAATCTTCTTCCGGTTTGCACAGACCGTTCAGTTTGATCTGATATATGTTTTCGGATCCGCGGGAAGTCATTTCCCTTTTAAGATTTCTTATTACATCCGCCTCTGTAGAGGCCGGTGTCACATTTACGGAAAGAGTTATATATCTTACCGTCGGAAGAGTAACGAATTTCAGCGCAGTCAGTTTTCTGCTCTCATCGTCTATCTCTCCGACATAATAACCGTGTTTGCCCGTATCGTCCGCGCATATCGGTTCCGGAGACCCGCAGTTTACCAGACATCCTCCTCGCTTAACATACGGTTTGTGATCTCCTCCCAACGCAATATACGTGAAGTTTTCCGGCATCATACTCTCATCCGCCTGTGAATTCGAGATGACCAGTATGGATGCGCAGCCCTGTACAGGCTTCGCATCTGTCAGCCTGTCCGTATCAAAACGATTCCTGTCATTGGAGGCACCCACTATCTCAATATGAATATCACTCAGATACAGTGAATTGAATTCTTTATCCGTATTGTAAATTACATTTTCAGCCCATCTGAAAGTGCAGACCGGAGAACTCGAAAAAACAGGATCATTTTCTCCCGCAATTACATACACCCTTGTATCCGGTATGGCTGCAAAGGCCTCGTTTACCTCACGCACCTCATCTTCCGTCGGACGACCGTCAAACAATCCTCCGCTTATGATAAGACAATCGGCTTTTTCGTATACACATGCTTCGATAATCCGTCCGAAAGATTCTTTTATCGCTTTTGCACGTTCTCTTCCCCACGTGCGGTTTGCGTCCGGAGCTGCTCCGTAATGTATGTCACTCGTATGTAAAAACTTCATAGTATACTCTCTTTCGTTTTGTAAAAGTAACAGGCGTTATGGTATTCCAACGCCTGTCACCGGATCACTTTATTATAATTCGCATGTTCCTACTGTACGCGGGAACGGGAGCACGTCACGGATGTTTCCAATTCCTGTCATATACATTATGATACGCTCAAATCCAAGTCCGAATCCGGAATGACGGTTGGATCCCCATTTACGAAGATCCGTATAGAATTCATATTCTTCAGGTTTAAGTCCGCATTCATTCATCTTCCTGAGCAGTACATCGTAATTATCCTCTCTCTGGCTGCCTCCGATAATCTCTCCGATTCCGGGTACCAGACAGTCCATAGCTGCTACGGTCTTTCCGTCTTCATTAAGCTTCATGTAAAATGCCTTTATCTCCTTCGGATAATCCGTTACGAATACCGGCTTCTGATAAATCTTTTCCGTCAGATAACGCTCATGCTCTGTCTGAAGATCGCATCCCCAGAATACCTTATAGTCAAATTCATCATTATGCTCTTCAAGAATCTTAACAGCCTCTGTGTATGTTACGCGTCCGAAGTCGTTGCTGATTACATTGTTCAGTCTGTCCAGAAGTCCCTGATCTACAAACTGATTGAAAAATGCCATCTCTTCCGGGGCATTCTCAAGAACATAGTTGATAATATACTTGATCATATCCTCTGCTAATTCCATATCGTCCTGCAGATCCGCAAATGCCATCTCCGGTTCTATCATCCAGAACTCTGCGGCATGACGTGTAGTATTGGAATTCTCCGCACGGAATGTCGGTCCGAATGTATATACATTTCTGAAAGCCATGCAGTATGTTTCCACGTTCAGCTGACCGGAAACCGTCATGGCAACCTTCTTTCCGAAGAAATCCCTGCTGTAATCAACTTTTCCGTCCTCTGTCTTCGGTAAGTCCTCAAGCGGAAGAGTTGTTACCTGGAACATCTCGCCTGCACCCTCACAGTCGCTTTCCGTGATGATCGGTGTATGAACGTAAACAAATCCTCTCTCCTGGAAGAATTTATGAATCGCAAAGGCTACCAGTGAACGCACTCTGAATACTGCCTGGAAGGTGTTGGTCCTTGCACGAAGATGCGGAATGGTTCTCAGGTACTCAAGGGTATGGCGCTTCTTCTGAAGCGGATATGCCGCATCCGAAGGACCCTCAACAGTAACCTCTGATGCCTGAATCTCAAACGGCTGCTTTGCCTCCGGTGTAGGAACCAGCTCACCCTTTATGATAAGGGCTGCACCTACGTTAACCTTGGCGATTTCTGCAAAGTTTGCCATCGTATCGTGATATACGACCTGAATCTGCGGATAGCAGGATCCGTCGCTTATAGTAAGGAATCCGAATGACTTGGAATCACGGTTTGAACGAACCCATCCTCCGATGGTAACTTCTTTGTTAAGATAGTCTTCCGGCTTTCTGAAAATGTCGCGTAAAGTAATTAATTTCATGGTTTTCGCCTTTCTGTTAGCATTTGGATAAAGTATATCACATTAAATGATACCGACCAATATTTTTTATAAAATCATTCCCGGAATATCCGCAAGAGATGTGACCGTATGATTGATTCCCGAATCCTCAGGCACTTTTTTTCCTTTAAAGTTATACAGGCAGGTTTTCATGCCGAAAGTCACCCCGCCGGCCATATCCGACGTGAAGGAATCCCCTATCATCATGACTTCTCCCGGTGTTATCTCTTTCATGCCCGGATCAGCGGAAAGACTTTCATTCAGCCTTTTCATGCATTCACGGAAATACTCTTCCGTAGGTTTGGGACTTCCTATGTTTTCGGAAACATATACATCATGGAAATACGGGAGCATTCCCGCTATCCTCAGCCGGTTCACCTGCTGCTCATACGGGCCGTTGCTTGCAGCGCAGAGAATATATCTTCCGCTCAGATATCTCACCAGTTCCTGTGCACCTTCCATCGGAATGGCGCTGCTGTTCAGCTCTTTTCTGAAATATGTTTCAAATACCGGTCCCTCAAAATTGATCCCGAGTTCTTTGAACACCTTGTTCCATCTGACCTTTTTCAGTTCTTCGAAGGTTAGCTCTTCCCGTTCTATTGCTTCCCAGAGTCCGTTGTTGATCCGGAAGAAGACATCTGACATCCAATCCTCATACTTCTTTAACCCGAAATGGTCAAATCCTGTCTTCATGGTCTGCTTCACATAACCGTCAAAACTCAGAAGCGTATTATCAATATCTATAAAAACCGCTCTTATCCCGTTCATAAATCACTTCACCTTCAGTACGTATCCGCCGTGAGGCTTTATCCTTATGACTGCATTTCCGTTTTCCACAGGAACATCTCCTCCCGTGAATCCGTAATTCCAGCAATCAGTATAAACCAGTCCCCGCAGGATCTCTTTATCCGTTATTCCGGCAATTCCGACCGGAATCTCAATGTCCTTTTCGTCATCTCCCGTGTGTATGATGATGACATATTTTTCCTTTCCGAGTGTCCTCGCGTATGCTGCGATATTCTTTCCGGCTTTCAGCCATATCATGGATCCTCGCCGCAGCGCGTCGCTCCCGTTGTGTATTTCGGTCATTCCCTCGCAGAATTCCAGACATTCCTTATCCTCTCGGCCCCACGGATACGGTCTCCTGCTGTCCGGATCGGTAAATCCCCGCAGTCCCGCCTCGTCTCCGTAATAGATCGTCGGCGCTCCCTGCATGGTCATCTGCAGTATCTGTGCCTGCCTCAGGAAACATATATTCGTTCCGTCCTCCGCTGCCGAACTTCCCAGTGCGCTGAGTCTTCCTGCAACGCCGTTGGTCCTTGTAAGAAATCTTGAATGGTCATGATTGTCCAGTTCATTCATTGCGGAAAGTATGCTCGGCATACACATAAGCGACTTCATCTTCCTGACCGAATTCATGAAACGGAGTCCGTCACCGACGGCATTTTCATCCATATAGTCGCTGTGCTTCTCCATTCCCGTGAGGAATGCGCTGACCGGCTCCATGAAGCCGTCATAGTTCATCACCGTATCCCACTCGTCTCCCTGAAGCCACTCGGACGCGTCCCCGTAATGCTCCGCGATTATCAGCGCATCCGGGTTGACGGATTTCACCTCCCTGCGGAAACGTTTCCAGAATTTATGATTATACTCTCTGCTGTGTCCCAGATCCGCAGCAACATCCAGCCTCCATCCGTCTATGCGATAAGGCTCTGCCACCCACATCTTCGCAATGTCCATCACTTCGTCTTCCAGCTGTCGGGAATTCTCGTAATTCAGCTTCGGAAGCGTAACATTGTTCCACCACGCTTCGTATTCTCCGTTGCGGTTATAATTGAAATACTCCGGATTCTGCATCCACCGGTTCCTTTCCGAACAGTGGTTGAACACTCCGTCCAGGATAACACGCATACCCCTTGAATGCATCTCTCTGACCAGCTCGGCAAAAACTTCGTTTCCGCCGAAATGCGGATCTACATTTCTGTAATCTTCCGTATCATACTTGTGATTCGACGGGGATGTGAAAACAGGATTGAAATAAATGACCTCTACTCCCATTTTCTGGAGATAGTCCAGTTTTTCTATCACTCCTCTGAGATCTCCGCCATAGAAATTCGCCACATCGAAATCCTCCGGGAGCTCATCCCACGCCTTGTGTTTCACCGGTACCCCGAGGTAGAAATACTCTTCGTTTTCTTCATCGTTATCCCCGGTCCCGTTACAGAATCTGTCAACAAATATCTGATACATCAAAGCGCCTTTGCTCCAGTGAGGTGTGTCAAATTCCGTATTAATAATAAATGCATTGTCAAATGCTGCCGGCCCGCTGCATGTGTCGCCTGAGATCCTCACTCCCGCAGTATCGTAAACAGCCGTCTCGCCGTCTTTTCCCGTAATATGAAATATCAGTTTCCCGTCTGAAGCCGGAGCTTCAAAATAATCAAAAAGTGTATCGGAAAAAGCATGGCTCATTTCCGTAATTCCGCACTGCGCCATACATTTTACCGATTCAGCATCATCTTTGGATGCCCGGAAAAATATCTTTCCGTCTCTCACATATTCTTCTGTAGGATCAAAAAACAAAGCCTGTTTATTCACACATCACTCCCTGACTTTTAAAGAGGCAGCTTTCGCTGCCTCTATGTTATATTATTCCGTTGTTGTGATTCCCATGCTTGCATCATCTGCAGCCGCCTGTGCTATTGCATCCTGGGCTGCCCGGGCTTCTTCCGCTGTCTGCTGCGTCTGTCCGGCTGCAAGCGCCGCAAGCGCTTCCGGATCTGTCGGATCGTAGGTCTGATCTCTCGGAATTACCTGCTCAATACAGTCTTTTTCAACCGGTCCCTTGTTGTGAATATCCTCATATACGGTTATCGATGTATGCAGCGGTACATTGTGATATATCCAGTTTGCATCGCATGCACGGAGTCTTATACATCCGCCTGATGCCGCATCGTCAATAAAGTTGTAATTGATTGCATCGAACGTGAACGGACTCGGCTGATGATAATACAGAAGCGAATGCATCAGAAATCCTTTATGGAATCTTGTAAGCTTCTGGCAGTAGATATCTCCCGCACCGTCCTCTGACGGATGCATGAATTTCCAGTCATATTTTGCATATGTACTGAATGTTCCGATCGGGGTATCCGGTCCGCATGAACTCATGAATGTCTTATACGGTATGCAGTACTGTCCGCTTTCGGCATCAAACGCCATTACATAAAGAGTTCTGGTGGATTTATTGTATCTGATATGGTAGTTGCCCGTAAGCCCCATAATCGGCTCATAATCGGTTGCTATGGCTCCGTCATCTCCGCAGAAGTATTTGTATCCGTCAACGTAAATCCATCCGTGTGCCGGATTTCCGTCTTCAAAATAATACTGCTTGTTGTTGTACCACGCCCATCCTGTGTATGCATGACCGTCTGTTGTGGAGTATTTTACACTTCCGCTCTTGGAATCGTTATACGGTCCCTCGTAATTGCTTCCTGCCATAGGTGCATATGTGGAACCGGGAGCTGCACTTCCCTTTGCAAGTCTTGTAATTGCAAAAGCTACTATGAACTTGTCTGTGCCTATGGTTCCGGATGTCTGTCCGTCTGTGGCCCAGTCAAGCACCGTTCCGTCGTTAAGTACTGCTTTGTAATATATATCTCCCAAAACAGATGCATATCCCTTCTGTCTGATCTGGATTGCCTGAACTCTTGCGGAATCCGTACTTACAGGAGTTATCTCCTTTGAATTGCACCACGGACTCCAGCCGTCTGTATTTGTATATACTCTGTAGTAATATCTTCCTACACCGTCATGATCCATGTAGAATCTGGGAAATCCTTCGGGATTGAACATATACTCATTTCCTGCAGATGAGATTGCCGGCATTGCGTCGTTTGAATTCAGATAAAATGTATATGCCACCTGATGTCCCATTCCGAGAACAGGATCCTGACTCATATTTGTAGCAGCTCTGAGTCCCGCAGATTCTGCAACAGCCTGAAGATCTGCAGATGTGTTGTTTTTAAGACTCTTTACGCCGGGACATCCTGCTCCTGTCTCTCCCGGTCCGTACGCATATGCTGCTGTTGCAAATACCAGGATTGCAAGTGCAGTCAGCGTTAATGTTTTAAGTACTTTCATGTTTTTTCCTCATGTTAAGAAGTAAATTTGCAGAACACTCCGTTTTTCGTATATTGTAATGTTTCTGCTCCCCGTTGTCAAAACATATAGTCTTTCCATTACATTAAGGAAAACTTACGCGGAGTGCTTTTTTCTGATGAGAATTTCCTGCCGCCAGACAAAAGGAGTCAGGAGCCGCAGCTCCTGACTCCTCGTGTCTTCTGTCTCAGTCTTCGAATTCAACAACTCCGATATACGGAAGATTTCTGTATTTCTGATCATAGTCGAGTCCGTATCCTATCACAAACTTGTTGGGAATTTCAAAGCACCTGTAGTCTACCTTAACTTCTTTCTCAACTCTGCGTGACGGTTTGTCAAGCATCGTGCATATCCTGATGGATTTCGGCCCGCGCGACATAAGAAGCTTTGACAGGTTGTTGAGCGTTCTTCCCGTATCGATAATATCTTCAACAATGATTACATTCTTTCCGGAAATATCATCATCAAGATCTTTCAGAATCTTGATTACTCCGGTAGATTCTGTCCCGCTTCCGTAACTTGAGACATCCATGAAATCAAACGACACACTTCCGTTAAGCCGCTTTGCCAGTTCACACATGAACATCGCACCGCCCTTGAGAATACAGATCAGATGTATTGCCTCTCCGTTGTAATCCCTGTTGATTTCCTCTGCAACTTCCGAAATCCGCCTGTTAACCTCTTCCTCTGTGAGAAGAACTTTTATGTTTTCTGTCATTCTGCCTTACTCCTCTTCCTCGAATCTGATTTCCATAACTATCTGTGTGCTGTTATCTACTTTGTATCTCTCGCTTATCCTGTGTCCCACGAGCCACATTACATGATTGCCCGTGGCGATGACCGGTATCGCATCCCTTTCCTCCTGCGGAATCTTCGCATCCGTCATATATGTGCGAAGTGCCTTGGTTCCGACTCCCTTGAGCTCTATGGTATCTCCGCTCTGTCTGTACCGCACTTCCATCAGGTCATCAATCTTGTCATAGTCAAACCATTTTGTATACTTTCCGTTCGGTACCGGTTCTCCCCTGTACGGGAATGTCCTGAAAACAAATCTGCCGCAGGGTGCCTGCCCCTCATCTTCTTTTGCCGCATTCAGGCTCTCTTTCCTGTAAACACGTATGCCCTCATACAGCCTTTCTGCCATAAGCCTGTACGGAAGGTCGATATGCTTTCCGGTCTCCGCATACGCCAGATCCGCGATGTCCTCTATGTGTCTGGATGTAATATTCTTCATCGTCCTGTTGACCATACCGACAAGGAGTTTGATGATATAGTTCCTCATTATCGGCTCCTGTTTCCGGAATTCATCAACAGCAATCTCAAATCCCGCTCCCGAAGGCTTTACTATTCCTTTGAGAATCTTCTCTGCAGACCTGGTGAGATACTGATCTGCCTGGCCTATAAGCTTTCCGGCTCTGGTTATATTCTCGACAGATGCCGCATTTACCTCGCTTATGAAAAGAGGAAGTATGTCGTGACGTATCCTGTTTCTGGTATAGTCGCTTTCATCGTTGGTTGAATCGTTGATCCAGCTTTCCTCTTCCTTGACAAGATATGCTTCTATCTCCTCCCGGCTGACTTCCAGAAGCGGTCTTATGATACGTCCGCGTACCGGCGCCATTCCCGACACGCCTTTTAAACCGCTGCCCCGGGCCAGCTGCATAAGTATCGTTTCCGCATTGTCCTGTTTGTTATGTGCAACCGCGATTTTGACCTGCTTCTGAGTATCTTCCTCCATCTCCCAGCGCTGCGCTTCGGTCTCAAGTGCCTGATAGCGCAGATATCTGGCCGCCTCCTCAGTGGAAAGCTTGTGTTTTGCCGCAAAATCAAGAACCTTTACTTCGATCACTTTGCACGGAATATTATATCTGGCACAGGTACTGCGTACAAAATTAGCATCACGGTCAGCTTCGGCTCCCCGAAGTCCGTGATGCACATGTATTACTCTGTATGAAACTTTGAATATCCCGTTAAGACGTATGAGAGCATGCAGAAGCCCCATGGAATCTGCTCCTCCGCTTACGGCTACGATACATCTGTCGCCTCTGGAAAGCATGTGATTTTCCTGAATGGCATCTCTAACTAAATTCTGCATACCTGTCCTCTTTATTCCTCGCTGGGTTTCAGCAATATCTCATCAGGATTAACAAGGCCAAGCTTCTCTTTGGCGACTTTTTCTACGTATTGCTTGGTCTGAACGTATACTCTGTATTCTTCGAGCGTCTTTGCCCTTTCCTCCTCCTCGGCAACCCGCGCAAGAATAGCCTGTTCTTTTTCGATATACTGCTGTTCTTTCGCTTTAAGCGATTTCATTCTCACTCCGAGGACAAGCCCGAAAATGGTCACAACAGCAATGACGGCGATAAGCGCCATCTTGTTTGTGTTGTGTTCCATACGTTTTCTTTTGACATTTTTCACAATTTTATATTAAGACATATGAATGCTTTTTTCAAGACAAAAACTCATCATCTGCCGGACGAGATCCATTCTGCAATGCGTTTCAGAATGCACGGCGGTCTGTGCCCTCCTCCGCTGCCGCCTCCGCTCCGGGTCTCCCGTATTTCCGATATGCTTTCCCTGATATCTTCGTTACGGCTTTCATTTTCCTCCGTATCTTCTTCTCCTGATGCCTGCTCTCCCGCGGGTGTCTCATTTTCGGATGTTTCCTCTTCCCCGTTCATCTTCGCCACATATTCCGATATATCCCGCGTTCCGCATATATCGGTATAATAATTCGCCGAACCGTCAGACCTTATTCCCGCAAACGCGATTCCTGTTACCTCTTCCGCCGGGTCATATATTTTTATCGCTGCACTGAACTGTCCGTCCCTGTATGAGTATTCATATTCCACTCTGCTGCAGACCTGCCTGCGGTTTCCCGCAGCATCCGTATAGAACAGTCCCGCAGAGGTATTTCCCGATTTAACCGGATCGCTTATATCCCTGAATCTTGCATTTCCGGACCGATCGCTGCACGGCGCAGCATTGGCCGAAGATTCACCGGCTGTCTGCATCCTGCTCCCGTTTGTCAGAATATACAGATTGGTCCTGCATGGTTCGACCGGGGATTCTTCACTGATTGAATAAATCAGCACATTGTCTTTCACACTTGCACTCACGGCGGCAAAGCCGGTGATCATTCTGCACAATATTAAAATCATGCAAAATGCCGACGCTGCGGCCAGTTTTTCTCTTTTCATGCACAAAAAGCCGGGGGTTCTGTCCGGATAAAGTCTTTTTTCTGTTGTTTTCAATGGGTATATGGCGGAAAGCCGTTTACATGTTATTGGATTGTTAACTAAGAGGTACGGACATTATACTATAATCCGGTAAAAAAAGCAAGAAGCCCCGCCGTTCAGGGGCGAGGCCTCTCATTTCTATAATGAATTAACTCATCTCTTGTTTACAGCATCCTTTAATGCCTTGCCCGGTTTGAATTTCGGAGCCTTGCAAGCTTTAATCTTCATCTCTTCGCCTGTCTTAGGATTGCGTCCCTTGCGAGCCGGTCTCTTAGCTGTCTCGAATGTACCGAAACCAACGAGCTGAACCTTGTCACCCTTTACGAGTGCTTTCTGAATTGAACCGAATGTAGCCTTAAGAGCTGCCTCTGCATCCTTCTTTGAAAGACCTGTCTGCTTTGCAATAGCTTCAACTAACTGAACCTTATTCATTTTAATCCTCCTAAAAATTGCGTTTCCTTTATCCGGAAACCATTAACCACACACAACATGTATGCTGATAAATTTATATACTATTTGACCGGATTTGTCAATAGTTTCAAGGGTTTGCGGAGTTTTTAATTTGTTTTTCCCAGACTATATATTGTGGTTTGAAATCTTCAGTTTTTCATTCATACAAAGCAGCAGTTCTTTTACCGCACCCAGAGTCGCATCACAGTTTATCTGTTTTTTCCTTTCCGAATAGGTAAACGATACTTTTTCACCCTGTCTTATCGACAGAGCACCTCTGTATTCATCAATCAGTTCCGGTATTCCGGTAGGATCGATCTTTGCATCCTCATACATCATCAGCACCGCCGTCTGCTTGCCTATGATAACATCCGTTGCATAAATATTATGCGCAAGCGACTTGATTTGTGCGATGCGAAGAAGGTTGTCCACCGGCTTCGGTATCTCTCCGAAACGGTCTATCAGCTCATCCTGCATATCCATAAAATCGTCTTCCGTTTCTATGGACGCAATTCGCTTATAGACATCAAGTTTCTGCTCCTCGTTCCTGATATAGCTTCCCGGAATAAATGCATCCGTATCGGCATCCACAGAGGTATCGAATTCATCCTTTGCAACATCGATTCCCTTCAGTGCCTTGACCGCTGTGTTGAGCATCTTGCAGTACAGATCATATCCTACCGCCTCCATATGCCCGTGCTGTTCCTGTCCGAGCACATTTCCCGCACCGCGGATCTCAAGGTCTCTCATCGCGATTCTTATTCCGCTGCCAAGTTCCGTGAATTCTCTTATCGCCTTCAGTCGTTTCTCGGCTTCCTCGCTGAGCATCTTGTTTCTCCTGTAAAGAAGAAATGCATACGCTACTCTGCTCGAACGTCCGACCCTTCCTCTTAACTGATACAGCTGCGACAATCCCAGTTTGTCTGCATCGTGAATTATCATAGTATTGACGTTCGGAATATCCAGTCCCGTCTCGATGATGGTTGTGGAAACCAAAACATCTATCTCTCCGTTGATGAAATCAAGCATTACTCTTTCCAGTTCGCGTTCCGCCATCTGTCCGTGGGCAAACGCCACCGCCGCATCCGGAACAAGCGCCTGGACTCTTGCCGTCATTTCCTGTATGGAATTCACACGGTTGTAAACATAGTAAACCTGCCCGCCCCGCTGTATCTCACGCCGGATGGCTTCCCTGACTATCTCGTCATTGTATTCCATTACATAGGTCTGTATCGGCTGGCGGTCCTGAGGCGGTTCCTCCAATACCGAGAGATCTCTTATTCCGGCAAGACTCATGTGAAGCGTTCTCGGTATCGGCGTCGCAGTAAGCGTGAGCACGTCAACCTCATTGCGGAGCTGCTTCAGTTTTTCCTTGTGCCTTACACCGAAGCGCTGCTCTTCGTCGATTACCAAAAGTCCGAGACGTTTCGGATTAAGATCTTTCGATAATACTCTATGGGTTCCGATAATGATATCAACGAGACCCTTTGAAAAATCCTCAAGAATCTTTTTCTGCTGAGCCGCTGTCCTGAAACGTGACAGCAGTTCGACTCTCACCGGAAAATCCTTCATTCTCTGAATGAATGTATTGTAATGCTGCTGTGCAAGTATGGTCGTCGGCACCAGATATATTACCTGGTATCCTTCCTGAACAACCTTGAAAGATGCACGCAGCGCAATTTCCGTCTTACCGTATCCGACATCACCGCATATAAGGCGATCCATGATCTTTCCGGATTCCATGTCGGCCTTCACGGCTTCAATTGCTTTTCTCTGGTCTTCCGTTTCTTCAAATTCAAACAGTTCTTCAAACTCTCTCTGCCATACGGTATCCGGTCCGTACTCGTGTCCCGATCCCTTAAGCCTTGCGGCATACAGCGCAACTAATTCCTTTGCGATCTCGGCGACTGCTTTTCTGACATTTGCCTTGGTTCTGTGCCACTGGTCTCCGCCTAATTTGTTCAGCCTCGGTCTTGCTCCGTCACTTCCGCTGTATTTCTGAATTATGTCGAGTTTCGTAGCCGGAAGATAGCAGTTGTCTCCGCCGGCATATTCTATCTTCATGTAATCTTTGATCACATGATCCTTCTCTATCTTTTCTATTCCGCGGTATATTCCCAGTCCGTGTTCCTCATGTACCACATAATCACCGACATGAAGTTCCGACAGTGAAGATACCTTGGTTCCTTCATAATCAAATTTCTTTTTGTATCTGCGTTTTTTCTTCTTTCCGAAAATATCGCTTTCCGAGATGACTACAAATTTAATTCCGGGAAACTCAAATCCGTGATGAAGATTTCCGTATACGACCTCCGTTTCTCTCAGGCCGTAATCACGCAGAGAATCCGCAAGCCTTGATGATCTGGTACGCGAAGCGGAAAGAAGCGTTATGTCGTATCCCGACTTCTGATACCGCTTCAGATCCTCGATAAGCATGTCAAATGAATTCTTGTATGAAGCGGTATTTTTGGCAAAGACAGAATAAACTCTCTTCGGCTCTATCTCTGATATATACTGATCGAGTCCCGTAAGACACACCGTTCCGGGAGCCGCAAGGTCTTTTATTATTTCTTCGGCTTCGTACAGATCAGGCACCTCGGATGCATCGACCTGTCCGGCTTCAATACGGCCCGCCATTCCTTCGTTGAATTCGATCTGCACATTGCAGGCCCTGTTATACACTCTTGCCGGCTCGTCAATGAACAGCGCAGTATTGTCTATATCCCAGTATCTCAGGAATCCCGCTTCTCCCCCGAGTTCTTTTTCCTTTGCCGGATATATATGAATTATCTCGCATGTTTCCACACTTCTCTGGCTTGTAATGTCAAAGCTCCTTATAGAGTCTATCTGATCATCCCAGAATTCGATCCTGACCGGTATTTCCTCTGTAAGAGGGAAAATGTCAACGATACCGCCGCGTACCGCGAACTGACCGCCGTTTTCGACCTGTGCCTCTCTTTCGTATCCGAACTCCGCAAGCCTGTGCTCAAGCTCGTCGATATCGCATCTGTCCCCGCTTGCGAGAGTCAGTCTTTTCTTTCTGAATTTATCCGGATCCTCAAGTTTGTCCATCAGCGCGTCTACGGTCGTTACCACTATACCGCTCTCATCTTCGTACATGTGTCTCCACACGTCAATACGCTGCCCGGAGATAACATTTCCCCTTATATCCGCACTAAAAAAGAGAAGATCCCTCGCCGGATACAGAAGAACCTCCTGCTCTCCCGTAAAACATCTTATATCCTCCGCAAGTTCTCTTGCTCTTGTCTCGTCATATGTTACAATCAGCTTCCACTTGGCGGGAAGCTGTGAAATGATAAATGCTTTCGCGCCGTCGGGCAGTCCGCTTATCTGAACAGGACCTCTGCCGAGGCGCAGGTCTTTCTCCATCTCATCATATTCTGCCAGTTTCCTTAAAGGATTGCCGTATATGCTCATCAGATATTGTCCGTTTTGTTATAGATATTCATCGTATCGTCGATGCCTTCGGCAAGCATATGCCCGACTGCTTCGGCCGCCTTTGCGATTCCTTTTACAATCTCCCCGTCTGCTTCGGGTGTGATATGACTTAAAACATAATCCGCCAGATCCCATCCTTCCGGTTTGTCACCTACTCCGATTCTTACTCGCGGAAATTCCGTTGTACCCATGTATCTGATAACCGACTTCATACCGTTATGAGATCCCGCCGATCCGGACTTTCTTATCCTGAGCTGTCCGGGATTCAGATCGATGTCGTCGTATATTACGATGATATCACTCGGATCTGCCTTGTAGTAATCCATTATCTCGCGAACACATTCTCCGGAATTGTTCATATATGTCTGCGGCTTGACCAGTATGACCTTTTCACCGCCTATTATTCCTCTGCCGCACAAACCTTTGTGTTTAAGATCTATGACATCTATTCCCGCTTTCTGCGCAATCCTGTCTATCGCCATAAACCCCATATTATGACGTGTCGCTGCGTATTCTTTTCCCGGATTGCCCAGTCCTATTATTATCTTCATTTCACTTTACCTTTTGCACATCCTGAATTCTATTTTATTATACTATGATTTATCCGTCAAAAATACACATTTTGTGATACTATTATATTGAATCATTAATTCGGAGGTTTCATCAGGAATTATGGAAAATTTAAAGAAAAGGACCTGGGCTGAAATAAGCCTGAAGAATCTTGAAGATAATTACAGAAGCATCAGGGCCCACCTTCCCGCGGGCACACGTTTTCTTGGTGTGGTAAAAGCCGATGCCTACGGACACGGTGCTTTGCAGGTAGCTCATCTTCTTGAGAAATGCGGAGCCGATTATCTTGCGGTATCCTGTCTGGATGAAGCTCTGGAACTTCGCGACGGCGGCGTAACGATGCCGATTCTGATATTAGGCCATACTCCAACCAGGTTTACCGAAATACTGATAGAAAACAATCTTACTCAGACAATTTCCAACAAATCAAAAGCAGAGAGATTTGACCGGGCCTGTGAACGTCTGGGGAAAAAGCTTAAAGTACACATCAAGGTTGATACGGGTATGTCCCGTCTCGGTTTCCTGTGCTCCGGCGATATGTTTGAAGAAGGAATCGAAAACATGGCCGCTTCATGCCGCCTGAAAAATCTGGACTGCGAAGGCATCTTCACTCATTTTGCCGTTTCCGACGAACCTGGGGAAGAAAACAGAGAGTACACCCTGACTCAGTTCAGATTGTTTACCGATGTTATCAATGCTCTGTCCGACCGGCACGGCATCAGTTTCCGCCTGCGTCACTGTTCCAATACAGGCGCTGTAGTAAATTACCCCGAGATGTCTCTTGATATGGTACGTCCCGGATATCTCCTGTACGGGTACGGAGATCCCGAAAACAGAATAGGTGTAAAACCGTGTATGCGTTTTGTTTCAACAATCAGCACTATCAAGCATTATCCCGCCGGTACGGCAGTCAGCTACGGATGCCGCTATGTAACAGACCGAAGAACCCGTATAGGCGTTCTTTCCTGCGGTTACGCGGACGGACTCCCCCGGGCCGCTTCGGGAAAATGCACTTTCACCGGACCTCAGGTCGGAAGCATCTGTATGGATATGTGCATGATCGATATCACGGATCATCCGGAAGTTAAAACAGGCTCGGAAATCGAACTTTTCGGTGCGGAAAACGATATACACAAGCTTGCGGAGGCGGCAGGAACCATACCTTACGAACTCCTCTGCAGCGTGACAAAACGTGTCTGCAGAATATACAAACAGGACGGAATATAATGTAAGTTTTTATTGACATATAGTACCGTGTAATTTACAATTTAGCTATCTCAATTGGAAGCGGGTCTTCCAAAGCAAGATGTTCCGGCGACAGCACGTTGCCTTATTGATTGAGTTAAAAGCTCAGTTTCAAAAGTTGGTTACTTCATAACCGGTGCCTACGGCATAAAACTTGTGAAATGGTCAATAAGAGTAGTAAAAGTAATCTTTGCTATATAGACTCTAAACCCATTGAGATTTCGGTACTTTACATGCAGCAGTATCTTCAGCGGCAGGTGAAGCGGCTTTATATCTGCGAGAATACAAGTGATATGCTTATCGGCATATCACTTTTTTATGCACACTCGCGCGTATGGAACAAGGTCGCATAAGCGACCGCGCTCGGCGCCGGCATATCGCAGGCGATATGCTATGCTAAATCATTCGGGGGGGATGATTGATTATGCAGAAGATCATTGAACTGAAAAACATAACCAAGTCATTTGACGGCGAAAAGAAAATTCTGAATAATATCAGTCTTTATATAAATGACAACGAATTCCTGACGCTTCTCGGACCATCGGGTTGCGGCAAAACCACCACGCTTCGAATGATTGGCGGATTCGTTCAGCCTGACGAAGGGGATATATTCTTTCTGGGCGAAAAAATCAATGATCTCCCTCCATATAAAAGAAATGTAAACACCGTATTTCAGAATTACGCGCTCTTCCCTCATTTGAATGTTTTTGAAAATATCGCATTCCCGTTACGGGAAAAGAAACTTCCCAAAGAAGAAATCAATACAAAGGTAAATGAAATGCTTGAGCTTGTTAAGCTTCAGCACCGTTCAAAGCGTCGCGTAAACGAGCTTTCCGGAGGACAGCAGCAGCGGGTTGCCATCGCAAGAGCCCTTATCTCCCGCCCGAGAGTGCTGCTTCTTGACGAGCCGCTCGGAGCACTGGATGCAAAGCTTCGCAAGGATATGCAGCAGGAACTCAAAAAGATTCAAAAGGCAACCGGGATCACATTCATCTTCGTTACTCATGATCAGGAAGAAGCTCTCACTATGAGTGATACTATCGTGGTAATGAGCGACGGAAAGATCC
>JAGHSD010000052.1 GCA_018066045.1 Candidatus Darwinimomas equi
ATTATACGACTTTCAAGGCAAAGGAAAAATATACCAAGGATGATATTAATGTTATTCCCGAGGGCAGTCAGTATACGGTTAAGTCACAGTCTCTTAACAAATCAACATACCGTGAAGGGGATCAGCCTGTCTTCACTGTCACTCTTGAGGCCGATGAGGGATACAGATTCGCATCAACGGCATATTACAGAGATAATGTTCATGTAACAGGCGGTGAAGCCTACAGTGCTTCAAGAGCATCAAGCGGCAAAACCCTTACCGTAAAGATCCACCTTGATGAGGTTCTGGAAGCCGATGATCCGGGCTGGGACGATCCTCACAGCGAGCCGAGCTCCGGCGGTACAAGTTCAGGCGGCCCCGGTGATGTAAAACCGACACAGGGTGCATGGCTTAAGGACCCCAACAACGGACGCTGGTGGTTCTCTCTTCCGAACGGTACACGTCCTGTTTCCGCATGGATGCAGATCAGCGGCAAGTGGTATTATTTTGATCAGTTAGGTTATGCTATTCAGAACACATGGATCAAATGGCAGAATAAATGGTACTACTGCGGTCCCGACGGAGATATGTATGTAAACAGAAAGACTCCCGACGGATATTATGTAGACAGGAACGGTGTATGGGACGGAAAAGCAAAGTCCTGATAAAGCTTGATTATATTTCCAATATGCCTTAAAATAGTATGGGTTAAAAACAGATTGGAGAGAGTATCATGCTCGATTTGAGAAATAGAAAAACTAAAAAAGTTGTAACTTTGGTCATAGTAATTTTGCTTTGTCTGGCAATGATTGTTCCCACTCTTGTGTGGGCTCTTCAGGGTATCTGATGACAGAACAGCCGGTAAAATTCATTGAGATCGAAGGAAATGCGGGCAGCCTCGGTGCTGCCCGCATTTACATGCAGCATAAATCCGAGATCGACAGCCGGTTCCGGAATAATTACATCAGTCTTTCGGATTTTGAATCCGAAGCCGATTCATCTCTTCCGCTTCTTGATAACGGGATCATCGGAGGTCTTAACAGGATATGCGCGGAAGAAAAATGCGGATATGTCCTGCATCTTCGCAGGATCCCCGTACTTCAGAAAACCATAGAGGTCTGCGAACTGTTTCCGGCCAACCCGTATGAGCTTCCGTGTCATGCAAGAATCATTCTCACAGATAAAAAAAGTCCTGCATCGTGCGGTTACACGACGCAGGCTCTTCGAAAAACTCTCACACGTGAATCTTGAGTTCACGTCCTGACGGTCCGTATTTGTAATACTTCACTCCGGCTGCATCCAGCATTCTCTTACTGCAAAGATCCGACGGCGTACCGCTGTATTTATCATCTGCATATACGATGGTTTTGATACCGCACTGGATGATTGCCTTGGCACATTCATTGCACGGAAACAGTGTAACATATGCACTGCATCCTTCAAGCGTACCGCCTCCGCGATAATTGAGTATCGCATTCATCTCCGCATGCACAACATAAGCATACTTCGCATTATACATGTCTTCTGAAGCATTCTCTCTGTTCCACGGAAAGTCATCATCCGAACATCCTCTGGGGAAACCATTATATCCCATGGAAACTATACGGTTCTTTTCATTAACTATGCAGCATCCTACCTGCGAGTTGGGGTCTTTTGATCTCTGTGCTGAAAGCTGAGCGATACCCATAAAGTATTCGTCCCATGAAATGGCATCTTTTCTTTTCTCTATCATATCAAACCTCCACAATACTGTATCCTGCGGCCTTGCGCAGTCGGTTCATGATTGCCCGTCCTATGCCGTCCTCCTCGAACCCTTCCGAGTATATCACATCCACTCCTGTTTCATCAAACTCTCTGAGTATGGCAAACAGATTATGTGCTATCGTCATCTCATCATTTCTCAGTCCCATCACTCTGAGCACGGTCTGTCCGTGGTAGGCATTTCTGCTTTCCGCCGTTGCAATGACGCCTGCCTTCTTTCCTGCCGCAGCATCAGCCGTAACGAGTGCATTTATCTTCTTCTGAACTTTATCAGGCGAGCCTGTCACTATGGTCAGCTTCGCTTTCGGTGCGTAATGCCTGTATTTCATGCCCGGTGCCTTGGGTTTGATATCATCCGACAACGGTCCCAGTATGGCGGGATCCGTCTCAACCTGTCCTAAAACATCCCGGAGCATCTCCAGCGTGACAGCCCCCGGTCTGAGAAGTGTCGGAACATCTCCGGTCAGATCCACTATGGTAGACTCCAGTCCGATCTCCACGCTTCCGCCGTCGATGATCATATCCACTCTTCCGTCAAGATCTTCGATGCAGTGCCGGGCTGTGGTAGTGCTCGGCCGTCCCGATCTGTTGGCACTCGGTGCTGCTATCGGCACCGTACTGACTCTTATCAGGGCCCTTGCAATCTCGTCTGCCGGCATCCTGACTGCCACGGTATCAAGCCCGCCCGTCGTTCTGTCGGGAACTGCCGGTTTCTTCTTCATTACCAGTGTCATCGGCCCCGGCCAGAATGCATCGGCCAGTTTCCCTGCGGTATCGGGAACATTTTCCACAATATCATCAAGACCCGCCATATCGGCGATGTGAACGATGAGCGGATTGTCGCTCGGCCGTCCTTTGGCCTCATATATCTTCGACGCGGCATCCGGATCAAATGCGTTGCCGCCCAGTCCGTATACGGTTTCTGTGGGAAATGCCACCAGCCCGCCGCGGCGGATTATCTCTCCGGCCTCTGCAAGATCGGCATCTGTGAAATTTTCTCTGTCGATTTTCAGTAATTCTGTCTGCATAGGATTATTCTATCATATAACCTGGAATATGAAAAACTTAAGGTAAAATGATGTCTCGTTTCCGCATATCAGTACAGGATGATCCGGTGACTGAGTGCGCGATTCAACCTGTCTTAATGTCACATGTGCCCCCTGTGCGGCTTCGCGGACTGTCTTCAGGAAGAGCTCCGTATCCATGAAATGCGAACAGCTGCAGGTTGCAAGGAATCCGCCCGGCTTAATTAGCTTCATGCCGCGGATATTGATTTCCCGGTACCCTTTGACTGCCTTCTTAATTGTGTCCCTTGACTTGGTAAATGCCGGGGGATCCAGAATCACCACGTCGAATTTCTCCCCCTTTGCCTCAAGCTCCGGAAGAAAATCGAATACATCCGCAACCTCGAAGCTTACGCGATCACTTACTCCGTTCAGTTCGGCATTTTCTCTTGCCTGTGCTATGCCGACCTCTGAGGCATCGACTCCGATCACGGACTGTGCTCCGGCTATCGCTGCATTAAGCGCGAATGAACCCGTATGGGTAAAGCAGTCGAGTACTCTTGCGCCGCGGCAAAGTTTCTGTATTGCGAGGCGGTTGTATTTCTGATCAAGGAAGAAGCCTGTCTTCTGTCCGTCTTCGACGTTAACGATATACCTGACTCCGTTCTCAACTATCTGAACCGAGGTATCGAAGCTGTCTCCGATAAATCCCTTGAAACGCTGCATGCCTTCCTGCTCGCGGACTTTGGCATCGCTTCTTTCATATACACCGCGAATCGCTATTCCGTCCTCTGCAAGCACCTTCTTAATGATATCGATGATTGCCGGCTTTAAACGGTCGATTCCGAGTGCCAGTGATTCAACCACCAGCACGTCCTCGAACTTGTCAACTACGAGACCCGGGAGGAAATCTGCTTCTCCGAAAATGATGCGGCACGAGGATGTATCCACAGTTTTCCTGCGGTACGTCCAGGCATTTCTCACACGCATTTCAAGGAAGGCATCATCAATGACCGCCTCCGGGTCGCGTGTCAGCATGCGCACGGTTATCTTAGAATTCGGGTTGATGAAGCCCAGACCCATCGGGTAGCCGTCGAAATCCTTCACACTGATTATGTCACCGTCCTCAAAATCTCCGTTAACATAATCTATCTCATTATAATAAATCCAAGAGCCGCCGGCTTTAACCGTGCGGCCCTCACCTTTTTTAAGTATTACAACAGCATCACTTTGTTTGCTATACATTCTTTCCTCATTTCCTCAGGCCAGATGCTGGACTGAACTTCTCCGACATGAGCCTTGCTCAGCATGAGCATGCAAAGTCTGCTCTGTCCGATACCGCCTCCGATAGTAAGCGGAAGCTCGTCATGCAGTATTTTCTGATGATACGGAAGAGACGCTCTGTCCTCGCAGCCTGCTTTCCTGAGCTGCTCGGCCATTGATGCGGCATCAACACGAATTCCCATGCTTGAAAGCTCAAGGGCACAGCCAAGCACGTCGAACCATACAAGTATGTCACAGTTGAGTTTCCAGTCATCATAGTCCGGTGCCCGTCCGTCATGCTTCTCGCCGTTTGAAAGCTTTTCACCGATCTGCTCGATGCACACTACACCGTATTCCTTTGCAATGGCATTCTCGCGTTCCTTCGGAGTCTTGTCCGGATATCTGTCCAAAAGCTCCTGCGAAGTAATAAAATACACGTCGTACGGGAGATGGCATGTAATAGCATGCGGGAACTTGTACCAGAGCTGATGTTCCAGATGTTTGATGACCTTCCAGATATCTTTTACCGTGGCTTCAAGCGTTTCCATGCTGCGCTGGTCGCGTGTGATGACTTTTTCCCAGTCCCACTGATCTACGTATGCGGAGTGGGTGTTGTCCAGCTCCTCATCACGGCGGATGGCGTTCATGTTGGTATAAAGTCCCTCGCCGGGTTTATATCCGTACTCGCCCAGAGCCATACGTTTCCACTTTGCAAGTGACTGTACTACCTCGACGTCATTAACCGGAACCGACGGAATATCAAAGCTTACCGGGCGCTCGACGCCGTTCAGGTTGTCGTTAAGACCGCTTGAACGGGTCACAAAAAGCGGGGCACTGACACGCTCTAAGTTCAGTTCCTTCCCGAAGTCTCTGGTAAACACATCATGAGTATATCTGATTGCATTCTGCGTCTCGCGCACATCCATCTTCGGGTCATAATTTTCAGGAAATTTAAGTGACATATATCTTCCTTTCCGGGTCCGTGTCCGGACCGAATGATTCGTTTTCCTCAAAATACATGTATTATAAAGTACAGAATATTGTACGTCAATAGTACACCAGGGACAGTCCCTGGTGTACATTGTTCAAAAATAAATACAAAGTACATTAGGGACTGTCCCTAGTGTACTTTTTTGAAGGTCTCTCTTGCGACCCCTAATTCTTCGTTGGCGGGGATTACGAATGTTTTCAGGTTTTTTATAAAGCTGAGTTTGTCCGTAACTTTCTTTCTGATCAGTTCTGAATTCTCTCCTATGCCTCCGGTGAAGGCCACGGCATCCAGACCTCCCATGAGAGCTGCGAATCTGCCGATGTATCCTGTGACCTCTTTACAGTAGATTTCTACTGCCAGCCGGGCTCTTTCATTTCCGTCATCTGCTGACTCTATGATATCACGAAGATCATTGCTGACTCCGGATATTCCGAGCAGGCCTGACTGTTTGCGAAGTTTCTGTTCTATATCTTCATAATCCATCCCCGCATAATCATGCATGAAAACTGTCAGGTACGGGTCTATATCTCCGCATCTGTTGGACTGCGGAACTCCGCACTGAAGGCTCATACCGAAGCTGGTATCCAGGCATTTTCCGTCCACTATGGCACTTATGGAACTGCTTCCGCCTAAGTGACAGCTTACTGCTTTGTAATGCTCTCCCAGTTCTTCTGTAAGTCTTGAAGCCACATATCCGTGCGATGCTCCGTGATATCCGAACTTTCTCAGTCCGTATTTTTCGTACCATTCATACGGAACCGGATATATATAATTCTCCTTAGGTATGGTCTGATGAAATGCTGTCTCAAACACGCCTACCAGCGGAGTGTCCGGCATAAGCTTCTGAAATACGCGGATCGACTTCAGATAGAATGTATTATGCGCCGGTGCCACGACCATATACTCCTCCATGCCTTTGATAACCTCATCATCAATGACATGCACGCCGTAATGATCCTTTGAAAGCACGGTCTTGAATCCGACAGCGCCGATGTTTATATCTTCAGGAATCGTATCAAGAAAATCCCTGATTCCCTCTTCGTAATCAGTTACTCTTTCGTACTTCTGACTCATGATCACCTTCTCGGAAGGCATGTCATACAGTTTGAATTTGAGTGACGTGCTGCCTGTATTGCATACTAATATATTCATAGTTCTCCTTTTTGCTGTTCAGCCTTTATATGACGGACATTCGGAACGCAGGAAGCATTCGCTGCATTTTTCGTGATTGGCGATGCAAACCGTGCGCCCGAGTGTGATGATGTCTATATTCCAGAGTATCCAGTGATCCTCCGGGAGTTTTTTCATAAGCTCGAATTCTATCTTCACCGGGTCATCCGATTCGGTGAGACCGAGTTTGCGGCTGATGCGTTTTACATGAGTGTCCACGACCACACTCGGTATGTTATAGATATTTCCGCGAATGACATTGGCCGTCTTTCTTCCGACCCCGGGGAGTGCGGTAAGTTCATCAATATCCGACGGAACCTTTCCTCCGTATTTCTCAACAAGTGCCTGCGCACATGCGATAATATTCTTTGCCTTGTTATGATAGAATCCCGTGCTGTGAATATCCTCTTCCAGTTCCTTCAGATCGGCCTTTGCAAAATCCTCAAGCTTACGGTATTTCTTAAACAGATCCTCCGTAACGATATTCACTCTCGCATCGGTACACTGAGCACTGAGTATAACGGCGATCAGCAGCTGCCACGGTGTCCTGTAATTCAGAAAACATCTGTAATCAGTTCCGTATTCCCTGTCGAGCAGATCCAGTATTCTTTGAATATGTTCCGGTTCGGCAGCTCCGGTCTTCTTTGTTTTTTTCTTTTTTAAAATGCTGTCGTTTTGCTGCTTCATCTTATATTACCAGATCCTCGTCCGTGATTTCTCCCTTTGCCACTATATTGGTCGGTCCTGTCAGAAAGAGATCTTTTTCCGTGGAATCTATGATCAGCTCTCCTCCGGTCATCTGCACATGAACGTCTCTTCCGTCGGAAAGTCCTTTCATGCGAAGCACTGTCACCATACTTCCTGTTCCGGTTCCGCAGGCATATGTGAAGTCTTCAACGCCTCTTTCAAATGTTCTCTCGTAAACAAGATGGTCTCCGGTTATCTCATAGAAATTTACATTTGCGCCTTTCGGAAATGCCGTGTGCCAACGCATCTTTCTGCCAAGATCGCGCAGTTCGTTTTCATCTCGGCTCTTCAGATCTTTTACCGGTACCACCGCATGCGGTATTCCCGGATTCCCGAGTTCCACATATGAACAGTCATATTCTGTCCCGTCAACCTCGATCGGATAAACAAGTTTAACCACACCCGGATCATTCAGCCTTATCTTATACAGTCTTTCGCTGATTCTTTCTCCTGTCACTATGCCTGCAGTGGTTTCTATTGTCTGTCTTTCTCCTGCAAGTCCCGTCTCGTATCCGTAACGGCATATGCATCTTGCGCCGTTGCCGCACATCTCACCTATACTGCCGTCGGAGTTATAAAAACGCATTTTGTAATCGGCATCTCCGTCAGGTGTATCAACCACCATCAGTCCGTCGGCTCCGATGCTGAGATGTCTTTCGCATACCGCTTTCGCAAGCCTGCCGAAACATTCTTCCGGAAGCTTTTCTTCGATGTTATTGATGATTATGAAATCATTGCCTGCGCCGTTCATTTTCCAGAACTTCATATTAATCTCCCTCTTACATGTATGAACCGTCAGATATATTTCCCGGCTCATTTCTTCGGCTGCTTTATCAATAATGTGTTGTATGTGAGAACCGCGGCAAGCACCAGCAGGGCACCTGTAAATGACAGCGGTGTCAGCACTTCGCCGTAGAATATTGCGACCCACACGGGGTTGAGGACCGGTTCCACTCCGCTTATCAGGCTTGCCGCAATCGGTGATGTGGTCTTAAGTCCCAGTGACAGGAAAATAAATGCGCATGCCACCTGTACGATACCCATTATCACAATCACTACCCATGTCACACTCTGCGTAGCGGCAAAATCAGTTTTAACCAGCCACGGAAGCCCGATAAGGATATTAAATATCATCCCGAAAAATGTCGACGAAAGCGAATCCGATTCAGGCGTAGCATTCATCAGGAATACTCCCGAATATGTGATACCTGAAATAAGTGCAAGCGCATTGCCCGGCATATTTCCGGCCTGAAGTCCGTCAACAAAGAAAAACAGGACTCCGAGCAGGACACATACCGCTGCACATATGTCTAACTTTGTCGGTCTTTTTTTGAATATAATCGTGGATATGATCATGACCCAGATCGGCACAGTGAACTGAAGTATGATGGCGTTTCCTGCCGTTGTCAGCTTGTTTGCAATACAGTACAGTCCCTGCGTGACCGATATGGCGAGGGCTCCGATAAGCACAGTCTTATTAAAGACGATCTTATGTTTAATTATCCTGAGAAATATGAACACAAAAATAAAGGCTATGGCGTTTCTTGCCGCATTAATCGCAAGCGGACTCCATGGGATATATTTCAGAAATACTCCTCCGAGCGAGAAACATAATCCTGACATAAAGACCAGTATCGGCCCGATATTCACTTTTTTCCCTGTATCTGCCATAATTCACACCCCGTTAATATATTTAATTATATAGAAAATGCCCTTTTCTTTCAATTCATATAAAAACTGTTTTCAATTAACCGGAGAAATATGCTACAATTTAATTGTTTGATTTTTTTGTTAATCACATTATGGAGGAATCGCAATGGCATTATTAGAGCAAATCAGTGAGAGATTACAGGCCGGCAAAGCCAAGGAAGTTGCTGCACTTGTCCAGCAGGCAATAGATGAAGGTATCCCGGCAGAAACGATACTGTCCGACGGACTTCTGGCAGGAATGGGCGTTATCGGTGAGAAATTCAAAAACAATGAGATTTATGTTCCTGAGGTTCTTGTTGCAGCACGTGCAATGAGCAAGGGTTCTGCTCTTCTTAAACCTCTTTTAACAGAGGCAGGTGCAAAGGCTTCCGGTAAAGTGGTTATGGGAACTATTGAAGGCGACCTCCATGATATAGGAAAGAATCTGGTTATCATGATGATGGAAGGAAAAGGCCTTGAAGTTATAGATCTCGGAACGGATGTTACTCCGGAGAAATTTATCGAAACCGCAATCAACGAGAACTGTAATGTCATCGCATGCTCTGCTCTTCTTACAACGACCATGAATAATATGGCTGAACTTGTAAAGAAAGCCGAGGAAGCAGGAATCCGTGACAAGGTTAAGATTATGGTCGGCGGTGCACCTGTTTCAGAAGAATTCTGCAGGCAGATAGGTGCTGACTGCTATACTCCGGATGCAACCAGTGCAGCCGAAGCAGCTGCAGCATTCTGTAAATAAAAAGATAACTGTAGTAATACAGCATCGAATCCCGAAGGCTGAGGCAGGGGAGATATCCCCTGCCTCGCTTTTATTTATTAACATTGTTCATAATTCTACGATCTGTGCATTCATCAGCTTTGCCTCATCAATACTGTGAGTGACCATAATAACGGAATCATAATTATTCTTTATTACATCGATTACCTTCGCTCTGGTGTCTTCGTCCAGCCCTTTGAACGGTTCATCCATTATCAGCCATTCCCCGTGAAAAACAAGTGCTCTGGCAATAGCCACTCTTCTCTTCATTCCGCCTGAAAGCTGACTGACGGGAGTATTGATGTCATCTTTCATTCCCATCTCTTCCAGCATTTTTTCCGCAGATTTCTTATCTTCTTTATCATTCAGTACCATACCGACATTTACTGCCGAGGAAAATCCTTCGCAAAGTCTGTCTTCCTGAAATACTACCGACATAGGCCCGGCATTTCCTTCAATGCTTCCCTGATCCGGATGTTCCAGTCCGAGTATCATTCTCAGCAATGTGGTCTTACCGCTTCCGGATTCTCCCATAATGCATGTGGTTTTTCCGGCAGGGAAAACAGCACTGAAATTCTCCAGTACCCTTTTCTCTCCGAAGCTTTTGCTTATTCCGTTAACTGCAATATCTTTCATATGCCTTCTCCAGCAGCCACATCACTGCTTTCTCACACAATACACTGACCGCAACTATGATTACCGTCCATGCAAACAGATCCGTCGTATTAAGATATATCTTGGCATTGAACAGCATCTCGCCTATCGAACCTTCCGGTATTCCGATCACTTCCGCGGCTATGCCGGCTTTCCATGCCATGCCGAGTGCGATGGATGTACCGCTGAAAAGATACGGTTTTATAGCCGGAAGCCATATGTACCTGAATTTTCTTCCCCATGGCAGGCGGTAAACTTCGGCCATCTCATTCATTTTCACATCTATGCATCTGATTCCCTTCAGTACATTGTTGTAGATAACCGGAAGAACCATCAGGAAAGAAATGAATATCGAAAGTCTGCGTGACGACAGCCATACAAGAGCAATTATGATAAATGATGCCACGGGCACGGTTTTTATCGTAATCATGACCGGTGAGAGCAGTATCTCTATCCATTCATGCTTTCCGGCAAGAACAGCTAATATATTGCCTGTAATAAAAGCAAGCAGGAAACCTCCGGCTATCCTTAACAGCGAGAATACTATCGCACTTACAAACTCCGGTTCTTTCCACAGCGTGAACAGCCTGATGAAGACCTGCACCGGTGATGCAAGCAGTACCTTCTGATCAAGCAGCATCGCAGCCGCCTGCCATACGGCAAGCAGCAATACCACCGCTATTATCTTTTTTGCTGTCCTACTCATAGATTAATGTCCGTCACTGAAAATAAAAATCACTCTCCGGAAGTTTTCCTCCCACTGATTTGGGGTTTGCGTCAAACAATACTTTAAGGTAGCCTTCCATCGGCTTCTGCATGTCCTTTCCGCTTATGCATACTATGTTGCAGTGCGGTATGGCTTTTTCCGCAACCGCTGCCTTGATAATATCAAACTTCTCAGACAGTTCTGCTGATTCCCTGACATTATCGTTTACATATTTTACAGAATCCGCGTATTCTTTCAGAAAATCTCTTATCTTTTCTTCGTGCTTTTCCGCAAAGTCCTTTCTTACTGCAAGAACTCCTGTGATCATCTGACTTTCGGCACCTGTCTTCTTCCACTCTTCCGTCAGATCAAGTGCCGTACGAAGACCTTCAACCTGCCCGGCAGCCACAGTTACAAACGGCTGAGGCAGAAGTCCAACCGCATTTTCATCTGCCGCAAGCATCTGAACCACTTCGGTATGCTCGCTTTTCCATTCGATGTTAACATCTTTTCCGGGGTCAAGTCCGTTCTGTTTCAGAATAAACTCAAGTGCGTATTCCGGTGTGGAGCCCTTACCGGAACCGTATATGGCCCGTCCCTTCAGGTCACTTACCGAGTGAATAGTGTCTCCTCTTTCCACGATATACAGAACACCCAGGGTATTGATTGCCAGCAGTTTAATATTGCCTTCGGTATTGTTATACAGTACTGCTGCAAGATTGGCGGGAACCGCTGCCATATCAATTTCTCCCTGAATCAGCTTCGGAGTGATCTCGTCCGCACTGCCTGCAAGCGTAAATTCATATTTATTGCGGGTCTTCCCTTCGGCATTATCCGCCATAAGCTTCAGCATGCCCAGAGATGTCGGGCCTTTCAATCCCGCTATCCTGATTGCTGTACCATCGGCCTGTGCTGTCTGCGCACATCCTGCAAGTGACATTATCATAATCAATAATGCCAGTCCCAATGCAAAAAACTTTTTCATTACTCATCCTTCTTTCTGTTCAGTTATGATGTTTGAATAATTAGTTTTTGCACCTACTCCATCAAGTCTGCCGAGTTTTCCCGTAAGAGCATTAATAACATCTTCCGGGGCATCAACGGCGATACTGATAAGATTCACTTTTTTCTCTCTGTAGGGAATTCCCATGCGTCCGATGATATAGTCTCCGTATTCAAAAAGAAGACGGTTAAGTTTTTCCACAGAATCCCTGTTCTCAACAATTATTGATACTACCGCAACACGTGTCTTCATTTTGTTCTCCCTTCTTTCATGAAAAAGAACATGAGGGACTGTCCCCGTTGTTCTTCGGATAAAAAGACTGCGTCACGAAAGACGCAGTCTTCAAGACCATACAATCATAGAATCTTATCTGCATCTTTCACCTCAATAGATATTTCGGTGTCAGAAACCTCTTGTATATATTGTACCATATAAGCGACAGGCCGGGTAGAATTTTATTTGAATCCGGACCTTTTATCAGTCTTCTTTCAGACTGCCGTCAGGATTCAGTACATATCCGTCAGGTGTTACGCCGCCGAGCTGACATGCTCCGTATCCAGGCCCCTTCCCATCACTGAAGTAGAACCATTTCCACGAACCGTTCCAGTACAGCTTCTGCCATCCGACAAGCATTTTCCCGTTCTTATCAAAGAAGAACCATGCCGGTTTCCCGGTTGAAGGATTTAAGATATATCCCCATGTGTCTGTGAACTTATACAGTGTCTTATATGACCATGTGCCTGTCGGTTCATCATATATCCACTTACCGTCTGTTACGGGACATCCGACCGTACCCGCGAATATGGTCTTTGTACTGTCTCCTCCGCGGCTCTTATATTCAATAGGATTATTATTGCCTACATAATCCTCGTCGTGCGCCTGCATGTATGCCATGGCTACCTGCGGATAATGCGAGTATACCAGAGATTTTCCGTAGTAAAGTGCAGTACCCAGAGTCGTAAGCCGGTTCTTCTGAAGATCGTCAAAGACAACATTGTAAAGCAGATCGACCAGCGTTTTCGAATAATTTTTCAGCATCCCGCAATAATCTGACAGTTTTTTGGCTGAGCTTAATCTACCCGCTGCATTATCAAGAACATCCTCCAGCAGTTCATCAAGTATTTCCTTGGGTTCTTCTCTTGCTTCCTTTCTTTCATCATCTTTTGCAAGAAACTCAGCATCTATTATTGCGCTGACCAGCCTGATTATTGTTACGATGTCGCACTCTTCCTTAAGTGCTTCATTAAGTTCCCCGAAGAATTCAGCTTTCTCATCATCATTAAGATCATTCATCATGTAGAGAATGTCTTTAAAAGCTGCCTGGTATGTGTCATAGAAATAAGCTCTGACCTCCGGTGGTGTGGTTTTTTCACCGGAGACCTCATCCACAACATACTTTATCATCGTATCAAGGAATATTTCTTTATCGGTTACATCCGCATTAGCTGAAGCCGGATCAATCAAAGCCTGATCTGCCGGATAAGTAAGCTCTTTGTGGTTTTCGTCCTCAGTAAATCCAAACTGCAGTGAAAGAACATCCGGAACAGTCGTGGTTCTGAGTTCAAATGCCGGAGCATCCGACATGTTTCTCCACATCTCCTCATCAATGAGTCTGAGCTGTTCAAGCATCTTTTCTCTGACATCTTCTCCCTGATTTAAAATGTTAACGGAATCATATTCTTCCGGAACATCCGCATAACGCGGATCCATGGTAACTCCGTAACGATAGAAACTAAGTTTGTATTCCGGAACAACATATGATACCGGGTCCTCAGGATTTGCCTGTGACCAGATATTGTTGGTGTCGGGATCATTATGATTCGGATAGCCTGATGCATCCTTATCATCACATTCAAAGGCACCTGCCGGTGTTCCGAATGAATACCCGTATATATCCTCATAATCCACCAGGTTGGTCTTCAGAATATCCGACATTTTGCGCATCAGCTGTTTCTCTTTTTCGACCCTGTCTGAATCCGGAACTATCGAATCAACAGTTGCCTCTCCCGATGCCACATCCAAGGCACAGTCCATGAAATTGGCCGTCATATTTGCCACGGCCGCTCCACGGCTGTAACCTGTTATCCAGAATTTCGGAGAACCGGATATCTCATCGCCATGCTCATTCATGTATTTAATAAGTTCCCTGATAGCCTTGTTTCTTCCAATCGACCATCCTGCCTGCTCTGATACCTTTCCGATGTTGAGGTTTCCGCTTCCCTCTCTTCCGTATCCGCCGCCGCGCAGCACAACAGCTATGACAGACTGCCCTCTCACATTTTTATGTGCAATAGCTATTCCCATGGAATTGGCTTCTGATTCTTTCTTATAATCTTCATTGATGTATACATCTGAGAAACCGATTTTATCGAACAGATCCTCAAGGAAATGCGCTGATTTTTCCGGTTCTGTTTTTACATCACTGAAGCCTGCAGCCGCAAGATTTAATGACATAAGTGCCAGTTTCTGATTATATACAGTAGCCGGGGATCTGAAATCCGAATCTCTGTAAACATAGGTGGCCTTATAATAATTGCGTATGTAAAATTCAAACTCTCCGGTCTGGGCATCTCCTGTCAGTCCGGTGAGTACCTGTCCTTTTCCTTTCGGCAGATTTATATCGGAAGATCCTCTGTCAGGAAGATCATTGATAATTTCAATCCATGTACCGTCATTGAGATCTACGGAATCAGGATCAAACTCCTCCGGCTCATCATCAGTGTCTGTTTCTTCGGTATTTATTACCTGATCTGCAGCTCCTTTAAAGCTGATGGTGCGGCCGTTTATCTCGGTCTCTGTGTCAAGAGTTTTAAATTCGCTTCCTAACTTCTGTGCTATACTTCCATCATCTACATTTACAGTCGCTCCGTTTTCTGCCACTTCACCGCAAAGTGCCATGATACCTGCGGCAGCAACAACAGTCTGACTGTCCGATGCTTTTCCGTATGGATGAACTGTTACTATTCCGGCATTTAATTCGATATTTCCTTTCATGGATAATATCACACCGTCGCTTATCGTTACAGAGCCGGAATGGTTGAATATGATATCCTCATTGCCTAAAATACCGTAAATCAGATTCAGAGTTCCGTAACCTTCGAATGTAAGCGCCTTATCTGCTTCAATACTCTCAATCGTATTAACTGTCTCACGCTGAATCTCAACAGTAACCTTGTCTTTCAGTATGATGCGGACACCTGAGTTTGTCGTTACACCGGAAAGAATGACCCTGTCTACAGGCTTATCTTCATCCTCCGGAATAGTGAGATTACCCGTAACGGTCCCGGAAAGTGTCAGGGTTTTTTTCGTTTCATCATATGATTTGTTCATTCCCGGGTTTTGTGCAAGCAATTTCACAGGTCCCGTCAACATAGACGGAGCCTCCGATCCCGTTGCCTCTTCTATCTGATCTGTCTCTTCTGTCTTTTCAGCCTCCTGCGAAATCACTGTATCCGATTCCGGAGTTTCCGCAAAGGCAGTCATCGGAATCAATGATACGACTAATGCTGCCGCCAGTATTACACTTAAAATTCTTTTCTTCAAAACCGTGTTACCTCTTTTCAAAAAACAAACGATATTTCAAAATCTTTTCATAACAGTATATCACAAAGAGACC
>JAGHSD010000015.1 GCA_018066045.1 Candidatus Darwinimomas equi
GAATAAGCGGAGTCAATCCAAGAAAAGCATGCGATGCGGAAAGTGTTCGGCAACCTGTCCGTCATATGATGAGATGGAATATCATCCGCATCAGTTTGTATATATGGTTGAGAGCGGAAACATAGAACCGCTTCTTAATTCCGGGTCATTATATAAGTGTCTGACATGTTTTGCATGCGTTGACAGATGTCCGCGCGAAGTTGAGCCGGCAAAGCTTGTTGAAGCCATCAGGCTGGTTGTTGAGCGCAGGCAGGGCGGCGATCATATGACTCCGGAAATGATAACGGAGCTGTTGGATGATGAACTGCCGCAGCAGGCTGTTGTCAGTGCAATGCGTAAATATAAAAAGTAAAGGAGGAGAATGATGCAGAGAATTGGCGTATTCGTATGCTGGTGCGGAAGCAATATTGCCGGAACGGTTGATGTTCAGGCAGTTTCCGATGCTCTGAAGAAAGAGCCGGGCGTTGTGTTCTCCACCAACTATCAGTATATGTGTTCCCAGGCAGGACAGGATATGATAAGAAATGCTATTTCAGAGCATAAGCTGACCGGAATAGTAATATGTTCATGTTCACCGAGAATGCATGAGGCTACCTTCCGCAGGACAGCGGAATCTGCGGGAATCAATCCGTATATGGTTGAGATAGCCAATATCCGTGAGCAGTGTTCATGGGTTCATAAAGATAAAGAAACCGGAACAGAGAAAGCTATCATACTCGGAAGGACTGCAGTCGCAAAAGTAAATCTTAACGCACCGCTTACTGCCGGTGAGACACCTGTAACCAAGAGAGCACTTGTTATCGGCGGAGGTATTGCCGGTATCCAGACAGCACTTGATATTGCAGATGCGGGATTTCCTGTTGATATAGTTGAGAAGAAGCCGACAATAGGCGGTAAGATGACTCAGCTTGATAAGACCTTCCCGACCCTTGACTGTGCGGCATGTATCCTTACACCGAAGATGGTGGATGTTGCGCAGAACGAGAATATCAGAATTTTCTCATACAGTGAGGTTTCCGAGGTTAAAGGGTTCGTCGGGAATTTTGATGTCAGAATCACAAAGCATGCAAGATTCGTAAAAGAAGATGTATGTACGGGATGCGGACTGTGTACGGAGAAATGTCCGATGAAGAATGTACCGAATGAGTTTAATTTGGGAATGGATAACCGAAGTGCGATATATATTCCGTTCGCACAGGCTGTTCCGAAGGTGGCAACCATTGATCCGGATCACTGCAATATGCTTAAGAACGGAAAATGCGGACTGTGCTCTAAGATATGCGCAGCCGGTGCTATTGATTACAATCAGAAGGATGAAGTTATTGAGGAGAAGTACGGTGCGATAGTTGTTGCAACCGGATACAATCCGATAAGCATGGATAAGTTTGATGAGTTTGCATACAGTCAGTCTAAGGAGGTTATCACATCTCTTGGGCTTGAGAGACTGATGAATGCGGCAGGTCCTACCGGAGGAACACTGCTTCGTCCGTCGGACGGAAAGCATCCGCATACTATCGTTATGGTTCAGTGCGTGGGATCAAGATGTAACGCCGGTGCCCGTAAGGGTAAGGAATACTGTTCGAAAATATGCTGTATGTATACCGCAAAGCATGCAATGCTGATCCGTGACAAATATCCGGATACAGAGGTTTATGTTTTCTATATCGATGTACGTACTCCGGGTAAGAATTTTGATGAGTTCTACAGAAGAGCGGTTGAAGAGTACGGTGTTCACTATATCAAGGGTATGGTCGGCAAGGTTTCTCCTGAAGGTGATATCCTGAAGGTTCAGGCTTCTGATCTTATCTCTAACGAGCAGATACATATTGATGCGGATATGGTTGTTCTTGCAGCGGCAATTGAACCTGACAAGTCCGCAAGACCGCTGGCTACCATGCTGACGGCAAGCATGGATACAAACGATTTCTTTACAGAGGCACATCCGAAGCTTCGTCCTGTCGAGAGCCCGACAGCAGGTGTATATCTTTCAGGAGCATGTCAGGGTCCGAAGGATATTCCGGAAACCGTGGCACAGGCCGGAGCGGCAGCATCCAAGGTAATAGGTCTTCTCTGCAAGGACGCGCTCAAGAATAATCCCTGCATAGCTCATTCCGATGAGATGATGTGCAATGGATGTTCAAGCTGCGAGAAGGTTTGCCCGTACGGTGCAATCACATATGCTGACAAGGAATTCAGGATGCCTGACAGAACGACGGCAGTGAGAAGAGTTGCACAGGTCAACCCGGCAGTATGCCAGGGCTGCGGTGCATGTACGGTTGCATGTCCGTCAGGTGCCATGAATCTCTATGGATTTGCAAATGAACAGATTATGGCGGAGGTAGATGCGATATGCAGGTAGAAGGATACAGACCGTTAATAGTAGCATTCTGCTGCAACTGGTGTTCCTATGCGGGTGCAGACCTTGCGGGTAACAACAGACTGAGTTATCCGGCTGATGTAAAGATAATCAGGGTACCATGTTCATGCAGAGTAAATCCCATGTTTGTTTTAAGAGCTTTCCAGCGAGGCGCCGACGGTGTTATTCTGTGCGGATGCCATCCCGGAGACTGTCACTACACAAGCGGAAATTTCTATACAAGAAGACGTATGGCTTTGCTGTTCTCAATGCTGGATTATCTCGGCATAGAGAGAGACAGAACAAGAGTTGAATGGGTGTCAGCTGCAGAAGGTGCAAAATTCGCGGCTACGATGAATGATTTTGCACAGAAGGTTGCCGCACTCGGAGAAAACAAGAGACTGGAGGACCTGCGATGCAAACAGTAAGCAGAGATTTATTGGTGAATAAAGCAGTTTCTCTTCTTGGCGAAGGCAAAGTGCAGACAGTTGTCGGATGGAGAAAAGGACTGTTTGATTATGATATTACCCCGGCGACATTCACTGCGGAAGACGATATCAGAAAGAATTTTGAGTGGAACGATCATTGCGGAGCAAATCTGTCAAAATACCTTGTAAGACTTACAAGAAAGCTTGAAGGAAGGATACTTGTTTTCCTGAAACCGTGTGATACCTACAGCTTCAATCAGCTTCTGACGGAGCACAGATTTGACCGCGACAGAGTTTATGTTGTCGGAGTGCAGTGCGACGGTATGCTTGATGCAGAGGGAACCGGGCTGGAGAAATGTACTGCCTGCAAGAGCAGGAAACTTGTTGTATATGACGAACTGATAGGAGAAGACGGTGACGTTTCAGACAGCAACCGTTTTGCCGATGTTGAATGGCTTGAGAATATGACTCCTGACGAGAGATTTGCATTCTGGAAGGACCAGTTCTCAAGATGCATCAGATGCAATGCCTGCCGCGATGTATGTCCGGCATGCACCTGCGAGGTGTGTGTATTTAACAATCCAAAATCAGGTATAGAGAACAAGGCTCCGGTAAGCAGTTTCGAGGAGCAGAATTTCCATATTATCAGAGCTTTCCATGTTGCGGGAAGATGTACCGACTGCGGTGAATGTTCACGTGTGTGTCCCCAGCGTATCCCGCTTCATCTGCTCAACAGGAAATTCATAAAAGATATAAACAGTTTCTACGGTGAATATCAGGCAGGAGCAGAGCAGGGACAGAGAGCACCGCTCGTGAACTATACCCCGGACGATATTGAGCCGTATGAGATTTTCAACGGAGGTGAGAAGAATGTATAAGTGTAATATAGATTCACTTCCAAAGGTACTTGATGAGATAAGAAAGCATTACGAGGTTTTTGAAGTCGGCGAAAGGGGCGCAAAGCCTGTATTCTTCCCTCAGGCGGAAGACCTGATGCGTTTTAAGACTGAAGGGAAAAACATTGAACTGTTTGATGTAAGAGCAGAGGTTCAGGATTTCGTGGTGTTCGGAGTTCATGCATGTGATTTAAGAGCTCTTGATGTTTTAGACAATGTTTTTCTTAAAGATCCCGTTGATACATATTATCAGGCAAGAAGAGAGCATGGAATTATTATTACGGAAGCATGCTCATCACCGGAAAACACATGTTTCTGTACCGTATTCGGAATCGATCCTTCAGAACCGGGCGGGGATGTGACGATATGGAAGGACGGCGGATCCGTATACTGGCTTTTCAATACGATGAAGGGCGGAGATCTCTTCATGAAGATAGAAAGTGTACTGGAAGAGGTGTCCGACGATATTGTTACGGATATTAAGAGCAGTATCCGTCGCAAGTTAGAGAAGCTTCCGCTTGCCGGACTCAGTACGGATGATTTCGGCGCAGGAAAGACAGATAAATTCTTTAATGATCCTGAATGGGCGGGTCTTTCGGAGAGCTGTCTCGGATGCGGAACCTGTACTTTTGTATGTCCGACATGTCAGTGCTATGACATAAGGGATTTCGATACCGGCCACGGAGTTATCAGATACAGATGCTGGGACTCATGTATGTATTCGGAGTTTACGAAGATGAGCGCCGGTCAGCCGAGACTTACTCAGCTTGAAAGGTTCAGACAGAGATTCATGCATAAGCTTGTATATTACCCGGATAACAATGACGGTATGTTCAGCTGTGTCGGCTGCGGAAGATGCCTTCAGAAATGTCCTATTCAGATGAATATAGTTAAAGTCATGAAGAGACTGGGAGGTGAAGCAAAATGATGAATAATGAAGCTTTGATCCCAAAGATCGCAGTGATAACGGAGATTCGTCAGGACACACCGGATATCAAGACTTTCAGAGTTGTGACACCTGACGGAAAGAAACCTTTCGATCATATGCCGGGACAGTGTGCCATGCTTTCGATTCCGGGAGTAGGAGAAGCGATGTTTTCAATAACATGCTCACCCACACAGACGGAATATATGGAGTTTTCCATAAAGAAGTGCGGCTGTGTTACCGAATGGCTGCATCAGGCAGAACCCGGACAGCAGATCACGGTGAGAGGTCCGTACGGACATCCATTCCCGGTAAATGACGAATTCGCCGGACATGATATGATATTCGTGGCAGGAGGCGTTGGGCTTGCACCGCTTAGATCGGTAATAAATTACTGCAGGTTCTACAGAGACAGATACGGGACTATCGATATAGTTTACGGATCAAGAAGCAAGGATGATCTTTTGGATTATAAGGAGATCATCGAAGAATGGTCAAATGATGCGGGAGTAAATGTGCATCTGACGATAGACCGTGAGCAGGAAGGCTGGGACGGACATGTCGGATTCGTTCCTAACTATGTGAAGGAACTTGGTTTTTCGACAGAGAATAAGATAGCCGTTCTGTGCGGACCGCCGATCATGATCAAGTTCACGCTTGCGGGACTGATTGAACTGGGATTTACCAAAGAGCAGGTTTACACGACACTTGAGCTTCGTATGAAGTGCGGTATAGGTAAATGCGGACGATGCAATGTAGGCAGCAAGTATGTATGTAAGGACGGGCCTGTTTTCAGACTTGACCAGCTTGATGAATTGCCGAATGAGTACTAATAAACGGAGATGTAAAATGGAGAATTTAGTCAGCATATTTTTATTTGGAAAAGAGTATAAGGTTCCGGATAACCTGACAATCATGAGTGCGATGGAATACGCAGGTTATCAGCTTAAGCGAGGCTGCGGATGCCGTAATGGTTTCTGCGGTGCCTGTGCCACATTATACAGAATTAAAGGACAGTCCGAGCTGAAGGCATGCCTTGCATGCGGAACCAAGGTCGAGAACAATATGTATATCGCAACACTGCCTTTCTTCCCGCTGGTAAAGAAAGTATATGATATTGAAAAAGTTCCTGTCAGCCAGCAGGTAATGATGCAGCTTTATCCCGAGATATATGCATGTGTCGGATGTAATGCATGTACGAAGGTATGTCCGCAGGAACTCAATGTTATGCAGTATATTGCATATGCACAGAGAGGAGATTTCAGGAAATGCGCGGACGAGAGTTTCGACTGTGTTATGTGCGGATGCTGTTCAACAAGATGTCCTGCCGGTATCTCACATCCGCAGGTAGCTATGCTTGCAAGACGTATCAACGGAAAGTATCTTGCTCCGAAGTCAGCACATCTTGCCGACCGTGTTAAGGAGATAAATGACGGCACATTTGAAGAGCTTATCGAGGCGCTTATGGATAAGCCGCTTGATGAGATCAAGGAATTATACAATACAAGAGAGATAGAGAAATAAGGAGGATGGCAAGATGTATTCAGAGCAGTTTCAGAAGTCTTTAAAAGCAGTTGAAGCGGCAAGAGATGCTAACACCGTCCTCGAGCCGAGACGTATGACAGCGGATGAGAAAGATGCACTTCTTGCAAAATATCATCCGGATTATAAGAAAGAAGAATTTGAAAATCTTCTGATAGGACCGAATAAGGGAGAGCCTGTTCCGAAGGAACTGGCGGCGGTGCTTCAGGCACATTCAAAGATTAAGGCCGGAGATGTTGATCTTAACGCACCTGACTATGATGTTGATGTGCTTATCATCGGCGGAGGAGGAGCAGGATGTTCAGCTGCCATCGAAGCTGATGAAGCAGGCGCGAAGGTCATGATAGCTACAAAGCTTCGTATGGGTGATGCAAACACCATGATGGCAGAGGGAGGTATCCAGGCAGCCGATAAAGAGAATGATTCACCGGCTATTCATTTTGTTGATGCATACGGCGGCGGCCACTTTGCGGCCAAGAAGGAACTTCTTAAGAAGTTGGTATGTGATGCACCTGACTGTATTCAGTGGCTTAATGATCTGGGTGTTGAGTTTGACAAAGACGAAAACGGAACAATGATCACCACGCACGGAGGCGGAACATCAAGAAAAAGAATGCATGCCGCAAAGGATTATTCCGGAGCTGAAATCATGAGGACACTTCGTGATGAAGTTCTTAACAGAGAGATCCCGGTTATTGATTTTACGGCAGCACTTGAGATAATTCTTGATGATAAGGGCAATGCAGCCGGAGCAGTCTTAATGAATCTTGAGACCGGAGAACTGTATGTTGCAAAGGCAAAGACAGTTATACTTGCTACAGGCGGAGCGGGACGTATGCATTATTAGGGATTCCCGACGTCCAATCATTACGGTGCAACGGCAGACGGACTGGTACTCGGATACAGGGTCGGCGCAAAGCTTCTGTATGCCGATACACTGCAGTATCATCCGACCGGTGCGGCATTTCCTGAGCAGATATTCGGAGCTCTGGTAACAGAGAAGGTAAGATCTCTCGGAGCAAAACTTGTAAACAGCAACGGAGAAGTATTCATGCATCCGCTGGAGACACGTGATGTTGCCGCAGCTTCTATTATCAGGGAGTGCACAGACAGAGGAAACGGCGTTGAGACCGGCAAAGGACCCGGTGTATGGCTCGATACTCCTATGATCGAGAAAATCGGCGGAAAGGGCACTATCGAGGCAAGAATCCCCGCTATGTACCGTATGTTTGCAAAGTACGGAATCGATATGAGAAAAGAACCCATACTTGTATTCCCGACGCTGCATTATCAGAACGGCGGACTGGATATCAATGTAAACGGGGAAACTACCAACATCGGAAACCTGTTCGCAGCCGGTGAAGTAGTCGGAGGAATCCATGGAAGAAACAGACTGATGGGCAATTCACTCCTTGACGTTGTTGTTTTCGGAAGAAATGCCGGCAGGAATGCCGCCGCAAGAGCAAAGGATGTAACGGTAGGAAAGCTTTCACTTGATCATCTGGAGAAGTTTGAAAAGGAGCTTGCAGAAGCCGGAATCGAAACGGAAAAGACTTCACCTAAGCTTCTTCCAAAATACACAAAAGAATTTAAATATGTCTGCAAAAAGATGGAGGAAGAGTAATGAAATTGTTTGGAGGGGTTATACCGATTACGGGGATATCATTTCTTATGTTCAGCATCCTGCTGATTGCGGTAGTAGGATACGCATTAGGAAGAATTACCGTTAAGGGAGTTTCACTTGGAACAGCAGGTGTATTCGTAACTGCACTGGTTTACGGATGTGTGTTCTATAATGCGCTGGATGCTCAGCTTGTTGATTACACCAAGAATGCGCTTAAGATAGTTGAGAATCTCGGACTGATCTTTTTCGTTACATCAGTCGGTTTTATTGCAGGACCGAAGTTTTTTCTTAATATGAAAGTCAATTTCAAGTCATATGTTCTTTTAGGACTGATAATAATTCTGGCGGGCGGACTGGCCGCAGTTGTCTGCATATTTGTAGGCAGAGCAAGCGGAGAGACTGATTTTGACAGACTTACGGCAATGGTAGTCGGACTGCTTTCAGGTTCTCTTACATCTACACCGGCATTTTCGGCAGCAAAGGCAACTGTTGCAGCTGAATATGAGGATATCGTTTCCGTAGGTCACGGTATTGCATATATTTTCGGCGTTATCGGAGTAGTTCTTTTCGTACAGCTGATTCCGAAGATCACAGGAGCCAATATGGAAGAGGAGCGCAAGAAGATTCAAATAGTTGACGACGGTGCTTCACTGAAGAAGACTGTTGATAATCTTGTTAAGCTTGACAGCTTCAGTTTTCTTCCGTTTATGTTTGCCGGTGCGGCAGGTATCTTTGTCGGAGCGATAAAGGTTCCGCTTTCCGCACAGGGACTGTCGGGAACGACGTTCTCACTGACTACGACCGGAGGCTGTCTGCTTGTAGCGCTTATCATGGGACACTTCGGAAGAATCGGAAGGCTGAATATCATGCCGAGAGAGTCAACTCTTAAAGTATTCAGAGAGCTCGGACTCATGCTGTTTCTTATCGGAGCTGGAGTTGCCGGAGGAGCAAGCTTCGCTGCAAACTTCCAGTTTATCTACTTCGTTTACGGTGTATTCATGACTATCGTTCCGATGATTATCGGATATGTATTTGCGAAGAAGGTGCTGAAGCTGAGTCTGCTGAACAACCTTGGTTCCATCACCGGAGGTATGACATCAACACCGGCACTCGGAACACTTATCAGTGTTGCAGGAACAGAGGATGTTGCATCAGCTTATGCAGCAACATATCCTATCGCACTGATTGCAGTCGTTCTTGTTTCACAGTTTCTGATTATTTTGTTCTGATAAATTTTTAAGATACAACCGTGGGGCGGCCGGGTTTTTTTTTTAAAGGGGGGGGGGGGGCCCGGGGGGCACCATGCCCCCGGGGAAAAACAGCCACACCCAGGGGGGGCGAGGAACGGGGTAGGGGCCGACCCCCAGGAGACCCAAAA
>JAGHSD010000127.1 GCA_018066045.1 Candidatus Darwinimomas equi
AATATATAGAAACCAAATCAACAAATCCATATTATAATCTGGCCTGTGAGGAAATTATTCTCACGAATTGTAAAGATGGAGATTATCTGATGTTATGGCAGAACGATAATACCATCGTAATCGGACAGAACCAGAACACAGATGCAGAGATAAACAGGGAACAGGTAGATAAACTGAAGGTAAATGTTGTGCGCCGGACGACAGGAGGAGGTGCAGTATACCATGATCTCGGAAACCTGAATTATTCATTTATTACCGATGAAAACGAAAGCGACAGGACAGCATTTGAAAAATTCACCGGACCGGTGGTAGATGCCCTGAGAAAGTTAGGACTGAATGCCGAAGCATCCGGAAGAAATGATATCCTTATAGACGGAAGAAAAGTAAGCGGCATCGCACAGAGACATCTTAACGGACGTATACTGCATCATGGAACATTGCTCTTTTCAGAGAATCTTGAAACTGCGAATGAAGTTCTAAGGGTTGATCCGGAAAAAATCAAAGCGAAAGGCGTAAAATCTGTCCGTTCAAGAATAGCTAACATTTCAGAATATCTGCCCGGAATGACATTGTCGGAATTCTGGGAATACCTGAAAGCTGAATTCGGAAAAGGGAATCTTGAAATGGTATCCCTGACAGATGAACAGCTGAGAATGGCGGAAAAACTCGAAAAGGAAAAATACTCTACCTGGGAGTGGAATTACGGAAAGTCACTCACATCGGATATCGTGAATAAAAAAAGATTCCCCGGAGGAACAGTTGAAGTAAGATTGTCGCTCAATCATGGACATATCACGGACATAAGATTCTTCGGAGATTTTATGAGTCTTGAACCGCTGTCTCCGATTGAGGATGCACTCGAGGGATGTGAATATAAGAAAGAAGTATTGTACTCTGTTTTGAAGGGATTTGATCTTAAACCGTTCTTCGGACAGATATCAGCAGATGAATTAATTGAGGTATTGTTCTGATTTGCTGCTGTTTTTCAGGATTTTTTTCTGCACAGAATATTGATGATTCCCGATTCAAGAATAACAATAGCAAAGAACAATCTTGAAAACAGCATTTTTATAAAACCTGCATGGAGATAGTTTTCGAAGTAATACAGCTCACTGTCACGCAGAGTGCGAATCTGGTCCGTTCCCGGAAGTGCCGGCTTATGGTTATGCAGATATGAAATATTACAAAGCAGCATGGTGTTGCAGCCATGCTCTTTTAATTTGCATCCGATAATATTTTCTTCACAGTAGAGGAAGATGTTTTCATCATAGCATCCTACTTCCCGAAGCTTCTTTATATTTACTGCAAGGCATGAACCGAGCACTGCTCCAACGCAGACCGGATCCCGAGATGAGAAGAGTGATTCGGGATAATTGGCGGATTTTCTGAATATTCGCCGCATGATTGGTCCGTGCTCGAACAGTTCATTATGCCACGATCGTATCGGCCATGCAGAGACAGGAGACTCAAAACTGCTTTCCGGAGTCCGGCATACCGGAGCACAGACGGCAATGTCCTTTCCGGATGACAGAATCCTAAGCATTTCGCGGATACAATCGTCAGAGAATTCAGTATCAGGATTGGATATTACGGCATAGTCAGCACAGAGAGTTTCATCCGCATACTTCAGACCTATATTGTTGCCATATCCGTATCCGCCGTTTTTATCACTGTAAAGAACAGTTACCTTATCGAAACCGGCGACTGCCTCAACAGAGTTATCCGTAGATTTGTTGTCAACCACAATAACGGCATCTATGCATGAACACGCACAGGTGCTTTGTACTTTGGAGAATAACACATCGCCATTATTATGATTTACTATTATTGCTGCGGTTTTCATTCTTGTATAGTTTCTTTGAGTAAGTATCAGATATAGTTTTTCTTACTGCCGGGAAAGCCTTTGTTGATACATTCATGATATGATACAGAAACATATATTTTTCCTTCCCGGTTTCTTCAGGAGTATCCTTCCACTCTGTCATATCAAGATATTTATAGTATTCTTTTTTGAACGGATTGTGATTTCCGTGTACCCATGGACGTTCATCGCCGCAGTAATGTATCACCGCGGGATTTCTGCAGGATGACTCAAATTCTTCTTTTGTTATCTCCGAATAAGAGGAATCTGTATTGACCAGAGTGTTTCGGTCGAAGTATCTATAGTTTGTGAAGAAGTTATACTTTGGGGACACGGACTTTATCTGTCCCTTCAGAAGCCCGTTGATAGCATCCTGATCGGCAAATATAGATTCACGGCTTATACTGTCGAAATACTCACGCAGTTTTTCATCCACTTCAGCGGCTCTCCAGAGCTTCAAATCTATCAGAAGAACTCCGGAGTTAAAATACGGGTCATCGGGATTCATACCAAGCATCTGCTTGGTTTTTTTATATATTGTCGGTTCCATAACTGCGGCAATTATTTTTCCGTCTTCCGGAAGACTGTTATAAAGACCGGACAAGGAAGACGTGACTATGGTATCGCAGTCAAGGTACAGGACTTTATCGATATCCTCAGGAAGAAGTTCACTCAGGAAAAATCTTCCGAGTATGGAAATATCAAATTTTGAAATAAAAGTGCTGCCTTTTTCCTGAATTCTGTTTTTTATGTCGTGCAGATCCGATACAGTTAAATTTCGTCCGTATGATGAACACAATGCAGCAAGTTTCCGAAGAGAATCCTCAGTTATTCCGGTAGATATGACATAAAAATCAAGAACTGTTTCTTTACGGTTGTTATCGCAAACAGAACAGATGGAAGCTGCCAGGTGAGGCACATATTTTTCATTGGATACATATACTATGTTCATCTGAATATTTTCATTATACCGTCTTTAAATCCCTTCAGGGTTTTTCTGTTTATCAGTAATGACATCAGCAGGTATACGGCTATTCCGGTAATGATCTGAATGAGCAGAAGAATTGCGCCATTCAGTTTTGAGAGTGTGACTGCAAATACCGCTGCATACATTATTGCAGAACTTATTATTTCCGGAAGTATATCTTTGATCTGGCTGATAAATCCGTACCCCAGCAGTTTTTTGTTCGGATGCGAATTTATGACGGCACATATCACCTCATTGACGGTTTTCAGTATCAGCATAGCGATTATACCGAACCGCAGACCGATTACGAGGAAAAGTATACCGCTTATTTTCTTTATTATTTCAAGCTTCAGGAAGAGATCGCTTCGTCCCTGCGCATTGATAGCCTGCAGATTTGCTGTATGAATAGGGTAAAATGCATAGCTTACCGCCAGTATCTGAAGATACGGTACGCAGAAAAGCCATTTATCAGTCAAAAGAAGACTGATCATGGGTCTGGCAACCGCAGCAAGACCTGCCATCATAGGAAGAAGGACAAACGACGAGTATTTTACTGTAGCCTGAAGCAGACTTTTAAGATCATCCTTGTTATCCTGCGATTTGGAATAAACCGGCAGCATAACCGCCTGAACGGCGGCACCGAGATTCGTAGCTATCAGTTTCGGAAACTGTTCCCCACGGTTGTATCCTCCGAGCTCTGCGGTTGAGAAACGCTTGCCTATTACGAGCCCGTACACATTGGTCCATATTGTGTCTATGAGCCCCGCTGTAAGAATCTTCCATCCGAAGCCGAAAAATTCTTTTACGCGACTGAATACTATTACAAATTTCGGCTTCCATGAGATAATTATCAGCATGACAAACATCATAATAAAATAATAGACTATCTGCTGAGCACTCATAGCCCATACACCGAAACCTCTTGCTGCCATGATAATTGCCGCTGCGCCTGAAACAATTACGGATACAAGAGAACCGATAAACAGTTTGTTAAACTGCATATTTCGTGATACATATGATGTCTGAATCGATACCAGAGCACCCGGGAAAAGGATGATCCCGGTCACTCTGATAAGAGATGTAAGTACAGGTACGGAATAGTATTCCGCAATGAACGGTGCCGCAAAAAACAGAACTGCATACATAACAGCGGCGAACAGAAGACTTACCCACAGAACCGAAGAATAATCATCGTCATAAACATCCTTTTTCTGAACAAGTGAGGTTGCAAAACCGGACTGAACAAAAGTATTTGCAATGGTTATAAAGATAGTGATGAGGCTGATGGTTCCGAATTCTTCCGGTGAGAGAATACGTGCAAGAATAATACTCACGACTAGCTGTATGCCCTGAGTACCTCCGAGTTCCAGAAGCTTCCAAAGAAGTCCGGATATTATTTTTCTGTTTCCGTTTTCATTGTTTTCTGCAGCCATAAATATGCTTTGTCCTTTGCGGGAAGTTCATTAAAGAAATCCCGATTGGTTTTGTCAAATATGATATCCCACTTACGCGTGTTGACGGCATTTCCGTATATTATCCTGCGCCTGGCATTTTCAACTTCGCTGTTAAAACGGTGGCATGAATAATTATCAAATGAATCATACATCTCAAGCATCTGATTCATGTAAGTATTCTGCTTTGAGATAAAATCACTGCCGGTGAACATCTCGCTGCTCCACGATCCCGGTGAGAAATAGCGATACGCACACATGGGCTTATCAATATAGTATCCGTATCCGGAATTTGCCATGATAAGCTGCATCGGGATATCTCCGATAGGTGCTTTCATATAGAAATCCGGAAGCTCTT
>JAGHSD010000019.1 GCA_018066045.1 Candidatus Darwinimomas equi
TCATTATATCGGTATGTTCAGTTTTATTCTGAGTATCCTGAGATTGTGGGGTCACTGTCCCCGCAATCCGATTCAGAAGAGAACCAAAAGATTGTGGTTTCACCGTCCCCACAATCTACACGGAGAAGAATACTTACCTGGTCCCACTATGAAAGGCTTCTGCAGGTGGCAGATTTATCGGCTCGGATGTGGTATGAGAAAGAGGCCATCGAGCAGTCATGGTCTGTTCGTACGCTTCGTCGTAATGTTAACACTCAGTATTATGATCGGATGTTGCTTTCGGATAATAAAGCAAGCATAAAGAAAGAGATGATTGAGAAGACGACTCCATATCAGCAGAAATACGAGTTCCTGTGTAATCCGATCATTGCAGAATTTCTTGGAATGGAAGAAAACAGAGACTATCATGAATCGGAACTTGAAAAGAACATTATCAATAATCTGGAAAAATTCATGATGGAGTTAGGAAAAGGTTTTGCATTCGTAGAGCGCCAACAGCATATTCATACAGAAAAAGAAGACTATTTTATTGACCTTGTTTTTTATAATTATATTCTCAAGTGCTTTGTCTTGATTGACTTGAAAATGGAAAAAATAACACATCAGGATGTAGGACAGATGGATATGTATGTGCGAATGTATGATGAACTAAGGAAACAGCCGGATGATAATCCGACGCTTGGCATAGTCCTTTGTTCTGAGACGGATGAAGACATTGCACGCTATTCCGTTTTGCACGGCAATGAGCAATTATTTGCCAGTAAATATAAGCTTTGCTTACCTACCGAGGAACAACTTCGAGCTGAGATTGAGGCACAGAAAAGTATTTTTTACTTACAGCATCCGGAATTACAGGAAGACTAATATAAAGAGTAATAATTACCTCCACCAACGGCGGAGGAATCGCCAACGGAACTGCCGTTGATGTCGTTCTCTTGATTAATAAAATGAAGGAGAATCGACATGAAAGAACAACTGATAGAAGAAATCCAGCTGAAAATGCTGAACCATCTGAGCAATGAGCAGCTGGTCCTTCTGCGCAACGCCTTGCAGGAAGCCTTTTCAAAAGTGGAAGTATCAATATCTGATGCTCCGCAGAAAGCAGATAAAACACCGGTTGAGGCTTTTATCTCGGCAAAACGAATTGAAGGGTGTTCGGAGAAAACGCTGAAATACTACCAGAGTACAATAGATGCTCTGCTGACCACACTCGGCAAGTCAGCTCAACAGCTGACAACGGAAGATCTAAGGGACTATTTGATAAACTACCAGAGGAAACGTCAGTCCGGCAAGGTTACGATTGATAATATCCGGAGAATCTTATCCAGCTTTTTCTCATGGCTGGAAGACGAGGATTATATCATCAAAATCCCGGTTCGACGGATCCACAAGGTAAAAACCGCAAAGGTGGTCAAAGATACCTACACGGATGAGGAATTAGAATTGATGCGGGACAACTGCCGTAGCGTCCGTGATCTGGCGATGATTGATCTGTTTGCTTCCTCCGGGATGCGTGTTGGAGAGCTGGTAGTCCTGAACCGGGAAGACATAAACTTCTCTGAGCGAGAGTGTGTAGTCCTCGGAAAAGGCGACAAGGAACGGATGGTATATTTCGACGCAAGAACCAAACTGCATCTTCAGGATTACCTCGCAGAACGGTCAGATACGAACCCGGCTCTGTTTGTGACGTTAAGAGCGCCGCATGAGCGGCTTCAGATCGGCGGCGTGGAATCTCGGCTCCGTAACCTTGGCCAACAGCTGAACTTGCAAAAGGTTCATCCGCACAAGTTTAGACGGACGTTGGCTACGACGGCGATAGACAAGGGAATGCCGATAGAACAGGTTCAGCAGTTATTAGGTCATCAGAAAATTGATACCACCATGCATTACGCTATGGTGAAACAACAAAATGTAAAACTCGCTCATCGAAAATACATAGGATAGGACGGTAACGATTATGGAATGGAAAACTTGTATACTTTCCGATCTTGGAACGATTGTTGGGGGTGCAACTCCTTCAACTAAAGATACTGCGAATTATGATGGAGGCTCTATTCCGTGGATCACGCCCAAAGATTTATCTGACTTCAAGGGGCGTTTCATAAAACGCGGCGAACGGAATATCACCGAGAAAGGGTTGAATAGTTGTTCTACCCAGCTCATGCCGAGGCATTCAGTTTTGTTCAGTTCAAGAGCCCCTATTGGATATGTTGCCATTGCAGATAATGAGCTATGTACAAATCAAGGCTTCAAAAGTGTTGTTCCAAATGAAAGCACCGATTACATGTTCCTGTATTATCTGCTCAAGTATAACAAGGACGCCATTGAGCACATGGGAAGCGGTACAACCTTTAAGGAAGTATCTGGATCAACTATGCGCGGCGTACAGGTGACTGTACCCGTTTCTATTGAAGACCAAAAAAGAATAGCGGAGATTCTGTCCTCAATAGATGATAAGATCGAAGCGAATGAAAAGATAAACGATAATTTAGCGGCTTAGATCACAGAAACGTCTATTTCGCCAGACATAAACTTGGGCAACAAGGTGTCTCGCAGAAGTGATAATCGTTGGTTTTCCAATTTGTTCTGCCTAATAGCGTCCAACATTGGCTGAGCAAGGGTGTCATACTGAGCAATTAGTTCAAAGTCAGGAACAGCAACCTTAAATCCGGCCATATCGGATATGAAGATACACTGTTGTACAGCGCCATGAGCAGCGTTTATAATCTCTGCATTTTGAGCGAGTAAGGCTTCGTAGAGATATGCAGAGCTGACTATTTTAGGATTGGGTTTTATCATTGCTACACTTCGTTGGAACTCATAATTGTTTGGGTCATCATTGAGGAGGAGAAGCTCGCCGACGGTTCCCACGGAAGAAAGCAATATGTCGCCTTTGGAAAGCTTTGTACGTTTGCGAAGTTTATCGAAGGTTGCACGACTGATACGCCGCTCTGAAGCACCGATTGTGAGATGCCCACCTTTGATATTTTTACAGCTCAATAAGTAGCAATCTCCGTTTGGATCATCCACAACGGTATTATGGACTCCGTCAGTCACGTTAAGCGCCACATCAGCGACAGTTGATTCTCGGGGTAACATCGAAAACATGGAAAGCCATATTGCTTGTGCTTGCTGCTGTAAATTATCGTTTATAGTATTTCCGGCGTCAGACAAGATTGCCGGCAAGGAGGAAAAATATGCCTCACCTATACAAAGAAGAAGATTACGAAAATTCAATTATTGAGCTGTTTGAGTCCATTGGCTATACACATGTGTATGGTCCAGACACTGAGCGGGATGAAAAAAGTCCGCTCTATGACGATGTTCTGGAACAGCAGATCCGAATCATCAATAAAGGAAAGCCGGAAATCGCTATTCAGGAGGCATTGTATATTCTTCATAATTTTGAGAATGCGGACTTGGTGCAAAAGAATGCGGTATTTACGGATTACCTTCAGAACGGAATTGAAGTTCGCTACCATGACGGTGAAGAGGAAAAATCAGATATCGTATATCTGGTAGATTACAAGGATACTGAAAAAAACTCTTTCATAGTTGCTAATCAGTGGACATTCGTAGAAAAAAGCAAAAAGAGACCGGATATTATCGTATTTCTTAACGGCCTGCCTGTTGTTGTGATTGAACTGAAATCTCCTTCCAGAGAACAGACGGATGTAAGTGAAGCGTATCTGCAATTGAGAAACTATGTGCAGGAAATTCCCTCCTTGTTCATCTATAATGCGTTTCTTGTCATGAGTGATCAGGCTATCAGTAAAGCCGGAACGATTACATCTGGCGAGGATCGGTTCATGGAATGGAAAACAAAGGACGGCAGTTATGAGAATACCGCCTTTGCACAGTTCGACACTTTTTTTGAGGGAATATTTGACAAAGCAAGATTTCTGGATATCTTAAAGAATTTTATCTGCTACTGCAGCGAGGGTACAAAAAAATATAAGATTATGGCGGCATATCACCAGTACTTTGCTGTCAGAAAAGCTGTGGAATCCACAAAGAAAGCATCTTCAGCAGATGGAGACGGGCGCGGTGGTGTGTTCTGGCACACCCAGGGAAGCGGCAAATCACTTTCCATGGTCTTTTATGCCCACCTTCTGCAGGAAGCCCTCGAAAGCCCCACTATTGTTGTAATTACGGACCGTAATGACCTGGATGATCAACTGTTTGGCCAATTTGTGAAATGTAAAGATTTTCTCAGACAGACGCCGATTCAGGCAAGCGATAGAAAAAACCTGAAAGAACTGCTGGAAAACAGACAGGCAAACGGCATCTTCTTTACGACTATGCAGAAATTCGAAGTTTCTGATGAGGCTTTGTCTATGAGAAAAAACATAGTTGTTATGGCGGATGAGGCACATAGGGGTCAGTACGGACTTACAGAACGAATCAAGATGACTATTGATGCGGCCGGACAGAAGATAGCGAAAGTTATCAAAGGTATCGCACGAATTATCAGAGACAGCCTTCCCAGGGCAACGTATATCGGATTTACCGGGACTCCGATTGCGCTAAAAGACAGAAACACCCGTGACGTATTTGGCGATTACATTGACTTTTATGATATGACACAGGCTGTGCAGGACGGCGCAACCAGGCCCGTCTATTACGAAAGCCGGGTTGTCAAACTGAAACTGAACCCGGATACGCTGAAAATGATTGATGAAGAATATAAGCGTATGGCCGAGGAAGAAGACGTTGATGAAGAAGTGCTGGAGCAGAGCAAAAAGCGCCTGGCACAGATGGAAACGCTTCTGGGAGATGACAGCACAATCAAGTCTCTGGTCAATGACATTCTGGATCATTATGAGAATTACCGTGAAAATCTGCTCACCGGAAAGGCAATGATCGTAGCATATTCCAGACCAATAGCTATGAAGATCTATAAGCGCATACTGGAAGTGCGGCCCGGTTGGAAGGATAAAGTAGCAGTGGTTATGACCGGTTCCAATCAGGATCCGGAGGAATGGCATGACATCGTCGGAAATAAGGCATATAAAGACGAATTGGCAAGACGATTCAAGGATAATGACGATCCGTTAAAGATCTGCATTGTTGTAGATATGTGGCTTACCGGTTTTGATGTGCCTTCGCTTGCGACAATGTATGTTTATAAACCAATGGTCGGCCATAATCTGATGCAGGCGATTGCGAGAGTGAATCGTGTGTTCAAGGACAAGGAAGGTGGACTCGTCGTAGATTATATTGGCATTGCTGCGGCATTAAAACAGGCAATGAAAGAATACACCAGCCGGGATCAGAAGAACTACGGCGAAATGGATATTGCAAAAGTGGCATATGATAAGTTTGAAGAAAAACTGGAAGTGTGCCGCGACCTCATGCATGGGTTTGATTACTCTCCGTTTATGCATGGAACAGATCTGCAGCGGGCAAAAACCATCAGCGGTGCGGTGAACTTTCTGTTGGATCCTGTAAGAGAAGAAGAAAAGAAGATGTATCTGAAGGAGGCATATCTTCTCCGTCAGGCCATGTCCCTTTGCTCTTCTCTGGTTTCTTATGAGAAGAGATTGGAGGCAGCATTTTTTGAGGCAATTCGGGTAATGCTGATAAGATTACTGAATACCGGTGTGGGACACAGGCTTTCTCTGGTTGAGGTAAATGACAGAATCAATGAACTGCTCAAGCAGAGCATCAGCAGTGACGGCGTAATAAATCTGTTTTCAGACGTTAAGGAAGAGTTCTCTATATTTGATCCGAGACTTTTAGAAGAAATCTCTAAAATGAAAGAGAAAAACATTGCTGTTGAAATTCTGAAACGTTTGATGGCAGAACAGGTGGCATTATTCCGGAAGAATAACCTTGTCAGGTCAGAGGAGTTCAGCGAAAAATTGCAGAAAATCATGAATAGCTATATAAATGGTCTTCTGACAAACGAAGAAGTGATACAGGAACTTCTTCGCCTTGCCGAGCAGATCAAGGACGCCAAGCTACAGGGTCAGGCACTGGGACTTACAGAGGAAGAACAGGCATTCTATGATGCTTTAACACGGCCTGAAGCTATTAAAGACTTCTTCCAGAATGAAGAACTCGTTGCCTTGACCAGGGAATTAACGGATACGCTTCGTAAGAATAAGACGATAGACTGGGATAAACGGGACGATGCCCGTGCACAGATGAGGATGCTGGTGAAAAGACTGTTAAAGAAGTACAAGTATCCGCCGGAAGGAATGGAGGATGCAGTGAAGACGGTGCTTGATCAGTGTGAACTCTGGACGGACAATGAATATGCAGGAAGTTATGCATATTCTTTCTCTGAACCGCAGGAAGTTGATAAAGCGGCAGAAAAATGAGCTGAATGAGAAAATGGAGTATGCGAAATGAGTAAAGGAATTATTTATATCATGACTACGGCTGTCCCCGGGCTGATAACTAGTTTTATCTGATGGAGGCAACTATGGACGATTTCTTTCCCATCATTCTGGGAAGCGATGAAAATGCATACGGAAATGCCAGACTGTTTTACGAAGCGTACGGCATCCGCCCGCTGCTTCTTTGTGAAAGGAAGCTTGTGGCCACCCGGTACAGCCGCATCCT